>JALYLT010000191.1 GCA_030774095.1 Chloroflexota bacterium | reverse complement strand
TCCCCATCAAGTTCGGGTACGCCAGCGTGGGCCGCGTCATTGAAACGGGCGCGGGCGTGACGGAGCTCGCGCCGGGCGATCACGTGTTCGTGCATCACCCGCATCAGGAGGAGTACGTGGTCCGCGCGTCGGCGGCGGTGCGGCTTCCAAAACGCCTACCGCCGGAGCTCGGCGTGTTCCTCGCGAACTGCGAGACCGCGCTGAACGTCGTCCTCGATGCGCATCCGCACCTCGGCGACGAGGTTGCGGTGATCGGCCAGGGAGTGGTGGGCCTGCTCGTGACTCAGCTGTTGGAGCGAGCTGGCGCGCGCGTGACCGCGGTCGAGCCGATCGCCGTCCGTCGCGAGCTCGCACTTCGCTGCGGCGCTGACGAGGCGGTCACGCCCGACGCGGCGCTCGCGCGGATCGCCACGCGTACGAGTGGCCGCGGCGCGGACGTGGTGATCGAGGCCAGCGGGAACGGACGCGCACTCCAGCTCGCGATCGACGGGGCCGCGTTCCAGGCGTCCGTCGTCGTGTGCTCGTGGTATGGCACCAAGCCGGTGAGCCTCGACCTCGGGTCGCGCTTCCATCGTCAGCGCTTGCGCCTCGTCAGCTCACAGGTCTCGCAGCTCGATCCGGCCCTTGCGCCCCGTTGGGATCGCCGGCGGCGGCTCGACACCGCGCTCGCGCTGCTCGAGGATCTCGTCCTCGGCCCGCTCATCTCGCACCGCATTCCGTTCGCGCGCGCGGCGGAGGCGTATGAGCTCGTGGACCAGCGCCCCGAGGAGACCGTGCAGGTGATCCTCACCTACGACTGAGCCTGCGGTGCTGCTCGTCAGCGGCGACGTCAAGCGCCGGACGGGCGGCAACCTCTATGACCTGCGGATGGAGCGCGCGTGCCGGCGCTCCGGCGTAGGACTCAGGATCGTCGCGGTCCGGTCGATGCCGCAGACGCGCTCCGCACTGCGGCGTCTGCGGCCGCGCGTGATCGTGATCGACAGCATCGCGATCAGCATCGCCGCGCCACTGGTCGGCTGGGCTCGACGCGAGCTCGGTGCTCGCGTCATCGTCCTCATGCATATGCCGACGCGGGCACGCGGGACCGGTGCCCTGCTGCGCGGTGCCGACCGTGTCGTCGCCGTGGGCCCCGACCTCGCGCGCACGCTCGCGCGGGCGGGCGTACGCCGGCCGCGCCTCTCCGTGATCCCACCGGGGTCCGACGGGATCCCACGTGTCGCGCGACGACCGCGCCGAGTGCGCGACCACACACTGCGTGTGCTTGCGGTCGCCAACTGGTCGCCGGCAAAAGGCATCGCAACGCTGGTAGCGGCTGCGGCGCGGGTGCCGGACATCCACCTCGATCTCGTCGGCGACACCGGCAAGGGCGCGTACCGCGACGTCGTTCGCGCGCGCATCAAGTCGCAGGGGACCCGCGTCGTCGTGCACGGCGCGCTGGATGAGCAGGCGCTCGCGCGGCGCTACGCGGAGGCGGACGTTTTCGCGCTACCCACGGAGCGTGAGGGCTACGGGATCGTCTTCGCGGAGGCGCTCGTGCACGGACTTCCGATCATCGCAGCAGATATCGCCTCGGTGCGCGCGATCGTTGGCGATGCGGGACTCTTCGTGCCGCCGCGGCGCGTGCGATCTCTTGCAGCCGCACTCAGGCTGATGACGGACGTATGGCTGCGGCGGCGGTTTGCGAAGAACGCGCGGGTCAGGGCACGCGCGTTACCGCGCTGGAGGCGCAGTCAGGCTCTCTTCGTCGCTCTCGTTCGAAACGAAATACGGGCGGCCATAGCCAGGACGTGATCGCAATGTTTCTACGGCCGTCGGATCGATCCGCGTCCACTGATGCCCGTCGGGCGCTCCCGACGCGCAGTACGCCCAGGCGCGCTGCTCCAGCGTCACCGACGGATCGCCGCGACTCTCATGCCTCACGACACAGACGAACTCGATCAGCGCAGCCATTGCTGTCACCCCCCGAACTATCCCCCTGATCGGGAGGTTCGCCCGCCGCGGTCGAGGCGTCATGACGAAACCGTCATCACCTCACGAAACCCTGAGAATTTGGGCTTACGCGGGCGATTGCTACGGCGCTGGGCTGCTCGTCAAGCTGCGTTCGTCGGTGTCGTCAGGGAAGAGAGATGTGGATGGCCATTGCCGGCAGGTGAGCGCAGCGTCTCGATCGCCGTGGGATCGATACGCGTCCAGGTGTGATGATCGCGGGCGCCTGCCGGGCAGTAGGCCCACGCGCGCTGTTCCACGGTGATCGACGGATCGCTCCGCCGCTCGTGTGCTGCGGTGCAGACGAACTCGATCAGTGCAGCCATCGCATCAACCCCCCGTGCGCCGCGGGTTAACTTAACCGCCGTTCTTCGATGGGGCGCCCTCGTCCTTGACCGATCGCGTGTTGCCGTTCCGCGCCGACGAGCGCAAGGCCTCGACCGCAGTGGGGTCGATCCGCGTCCACCGGTGCTCAGAGATCGCCCCCAACGCGCAATACGCCCACGACCCTTGCTCCAGCGTGACCGATGGTTCCTCGCGACGATCGTGCTGTGCCGTGCAGACGTATTCGATCAGCGCAGCCATTCCCGAATACCTCCCAAAACGAGTAGTGGCTTTCTGACGGCCGCAGATTTTCGCAAAAATCCTGCCGAGGGCAAGCGGTTGCGGCTCAGCGAAAATTTACGATGCGTAATGAAGCGTGGCGCCGTGCTAGCGGGCGCGCCGCCTTTGGTGCGCGACGAACTCGAGCAGGTCGGCCTTGGTGATGATCGAGACCGGCCGGTCGTCTGACGCGGCGAGGAGCGCGGGCGCGCCGGACGAGAGCTCAGCGTAGAGGCGCTCGATGTCCTCGTTGGCCTGCACGACCGGGAACGGCGCCTCCATCACGCGCTCGACCCGCTCGTCGACGAGCGCGGGCTCGCGGAAGACGCGGTCGAGCATCGTCGTCTCCTGAACGCTGCCGACGATGTCCGAGACGAACGTCGCTTCGCCGTCGGCCACGACCGGGATCTGCGAGATGCCGTAGCGCTGCATCGTGTCGATCGCCGAGCGCACGCTCTGCTCCTTCGACACGACGATGAGCCCGGGCGTGCCCATTCGGTCGCGCACGACGTCGAGCACGGTGGCCTGGACCGGATACCGCTCGAGGTACCCGTTCTGGCGCATCCATTCGTCGTTGAAGATCTTGGAGAGGTACGAGCGGCCGGAGTCGGCGAACAGCACGAGGACGAACGCGCTCTCGTCGAGCTCCTTGGCGATCTCCAGCGCCGCGAACATCGCGGTGCCGGACGAGCCACCGACGAGGATGCCCTCCTCGCGCGTAAGGCGGCGCGCGGTGAGGAAGGAGTCGCGGTCGGACACGCGGATCCACTGATCGACGAGCGTCTTATCGAACGTGCCGGGGTAGAAGTCCTCGCCGATGCCCTCGACCTTGTAGGGGTGGATGCCTCCGGTGTACAGCGAGCCCTGCGGGTCGGCGCCGACGATCTGGATCTTCGCGCTCTGCTCCTTGAGGTAGCGGCCCGCGCCGGTGACCGTGCCCCCGGTCCCGATGCCGAGCACGAGATGCGTGATCTTCCCGTCGGTCTGCTCCCAGATCTCCGGACCGGTCGTGTTGTAGTGCGCTTCCGGATTCATCGGGTTGTAGTACTGATTCGGCAGGAAGCCGCCGGGTGTCTCTTTCGCGAGCCGCTCGGCCACCTTGTAATAGGACTCGGGCGACTCGGGCGGCACCGCTGTCGGGCACACCACGACCTCGGCGCCGAACGCGCGCAGGAGGTCGCGTTTCTCCTGGCTCTGCTTGTCAGCCATCGTGCAGATGACGCGGTATCCCTTGATCGCCGCGGCCATCGCGAGACCGACGCCGGTGTTGCCGCTCGTCGGCTCGACGATCGTGCCGCCCGGCTTCAGCAAACCGCGCCGCTCCGCATCCTCGATCATGCGCAGGCCGATGCGGTCCTTGATCGAGCCGCCGGGATTGAGATGCTCGAGCTTGCCAGCGAGCGTCGGCTTCAGACCTCGCCCGATGCGTGAGAGTCGGACCAGCGGCGTGTTCCCGACGAGCGCGAGGATGTCCGGGGCGAGATCCATCCGCAGTGGATGTTAGGCGCGCCGCCGTGAGGCGGTACCGTAGAGCGATGCAGACGACCGGTCAGGACACACTCACCCGCGAGCTGTTCGTGCGCGTTCCGCCGGAACGCGCGTTCGCCGCGTTCGTGAATCTCGGGCGTTGGTGGCCGCGCGAGTACACGTGGTCGCAGAACGTCCTGCATTACATCGGGATCGAGCCGCGGCTCGGCGGCGCCTGCTTCGAGCGCGGAGCTCACAATTTCGAGTGCGACTGGGGGCGTGTTCTCGTATGGGAGCCGCCTGGACGGATCGTGTTCAGCTGGCAGATCGCGTTCGACCGCACGCCTGAGCCGAACTCTGACAAGGCGAGCGAGGTCGAGGTGCGTTTCACGGAGGAAGCGCTGGGAACGCGCGTGGTCCTCGAGCATCGCGCGTTCTCGCGGCACGGCGAGAAAGCGGCCGCGTACCGTGCGGGCATGGACTCGCCGGAGGGCTGGCCGATGATGCTGGAGCGCTTCGCCAAGTCGGTCTGACCCGGTGATGGCCGACGCGAATGAGATCCTGAGGGCGAGCCAGCGCGATCTTGTTCGCCGCGGGTACGACGCTATCTCTCGCGCATACCGCGACGATGAAGGCGCGGTCAACCA
>JALYLT010000190.1 GCA_030774095.1 Chloroflexota bacterium | reverse complement strand
GGCGTCGCGATCGTGAAGCAGCAGATCAGGGTCGGCGCGGGCGTCGGCGTCGGGGTCGCGATCGTGAAGCAGCAGATCGGATCCAGGGTCCGCAGGATCGGCGCGGGCGTTGGTGTCGGCGTCGCGATGCTGAAGCAGCAGACTTCGAGGATCAGCGCGGGCGTTGGCGTCGGGGTCGCGATCGTGAGGCAGCAGGTCGCATCGAGCGTGCCCAGCCGGAACGTCGGTGCCGGAGTCGGCGTCGGTGTCGCCAGTGTCAACAGCGCCGGCGCCGGCGTGAACAGATACGTGGTGGTGAGCTTCGTGTCGAGCGTCGGCGCCGGTGTCGGCGTTGGGCTCGCGACGAACAGCAGCGTCTCGGACGAGGTGGTAAAGGTGAGCAAGCCGGAGTTCGGCGCCGGCGTCGCCGTGGCGCCGGCCGTGGTGTACGTCTGGAATCCGCCGTTGAAGGTCGCCAGCGTGGCCTCGGTCGTGGGTGCCGGCGTCGGCGTCGGGGCCGCGAGCGTCAGGCGCGGGTCGAACGCGACCTTCGAAACGAAGCTCGGCGGAGGCGTGACGACCATCGTCGGACCTGGGGTCGGCGGCGGGAGCAGGCCCAGACCGCCGGCGGGCGGAGGAGGCAACCTGCCGATCCGCGGGTCCTCGCTCGTCTTCACTTCGGAGTCGGGCAGGACCACGATTCCGGTCGTCGTCAACACGACCCCGCCCTTCGCCACACCGTTCGCTCCGACCGCGCGGTGCTCGACGACGTTGCCAACGACCGCGCCCGCGACCTGCACCTGGACGTTCACGTCGACGGTGGTGGCGTTCGGGTCGGCGGGCTGCACATGCGTGTCGAGGTGGCCGAGGGAGGGATTCGGGAACGTGAGGACGAGCTTGCCGTCGACAAGCGCGACGGTCGAGCCGGGGATGTAGCGGATCGGCAGGCCATTGATCACGCCGACGGTGCGCTTGTTCGCATCGACGACCGCGGCATTCGGCGTCGGGTCGAGCACGATGCGCACGAGGGCGGGCGGCGGCGGCGTGGGCTTGCTCGGCTCGGGAACGCCACCAGGCAGGACGGTCGCCTCGAACCCCGGCGGCACACGCACTTCCTCACCGCCGCCGATCATCCCGACGACGCCGTCGGTGGTCTGGATGTTCGACACACCCTGCGGTGAGACGGTGACCAGGAAGGCTGTGCCGCGCACGGTCGCCGTCGCGGCCGGTGTGCGCACCTCATATTTCGAGTTGGGCGTCAGCGTGCGCGACACGACATGCCAGCTGCGGCCGATGGTCTGCTGCATCGCCATGATGAGATCGCCGGCGCTCGTGGCCTGCAGCGTTTCGACGCGGATCTCGCTGTCGGGCTCGAGCTCGATCACGGAGCCGTCGAAGAAGGTCAGCACCGCATGCGCACCCTGCCCGGTGCGGATGACGTCGCCCTGCTGGAGCGTGTCGCCGTCCTGACCCATCGCGAAGCTGTTCCCGTCGTGACTTACCGCGACGACGCCGTCAAGGACCTCGAGCGTGCTCGAGGAGCCGAGCGCCTGCGTCGGGAACACGATCGCGATCGCGCCGGTCATCGCTACGACGAACACCGCCGTCAGGCCGAGCAGGAGCAGGGCCCTCGCAGTGCGACTCTTTGGAAGACGAAGTGACATTGGAGCGAAAGTATGGGGGCGGAGTTCGGCTTCTCCGTGTCAGCCGGGGAGATACGCGCGGGTGATCGTCTTTACACAGGCCGCGCCACATGAGGAACTGAGGGCGCGACCGCGAACCGGTTCTCGGCTAACATTTGCTTCAGACAGGTCCGCACCTGTCGGTTACGGCGGCTATGGTGTAATGGCAGCACTAGTGGTTGTGGACCACTCGGCGGCGGGTCGGAACCGCCTAGTCGCCCCGCAGTTTGCATCTACACACCACCCATTGACACGGGCTCGCGTATCGGCGTAGATGCGACTCGATCGACGATCAAGACTTCTACTGGCTGATCGGGATCCTCGAAGGCGAGGGCACGTTCCTCGCCGCGCCACCTTCCGGACGAGGCATTCCAGTCGTACGAGTGTCGATGACTGACCGAGACATAGTCGAACGTGTCGGAAGCCTTATCGAGCGTGCGGTCGTGCCGGTTCGCAAGCGTCGCGCGCATCACAAGACACCGTATGTGACGACCATCAAGGGAGCACCCGCGTTGTCCCTGATGCTGGCCATCCAACCCTACATGGGCGCATTCCGCCGACCCCAGATAGAGCGCGCAATCGCGTCTTGGCGTGGTCACCGAGCGCGATGGCAGAGGCCGTCCGCGCGGTGCGCTGCCGGCGACTGCAGAAGCGCGGGCGTCCGCCGCGGACTTTGCGAACGGCACTACGACCGCTGGTGGAAGGCCCGTCGTCGTGGAGACACGACCGACTTCGGTCCGCTCGAGCCTCCAGCACAGGCATTCGGCCCGACAGGCGAGGACACGGAGATGAACGGGGCGTGCGCCATAGCGTGGCTAACTGGACTGCTTGAAGGCGAAGGCACGTTCTCGGTCAATCGCCAGTCAGCTGAGATCGCGTATCCCGTCATGAAGGTCGAGATGTGCGATCAAGGCGTCGTGGCGCGGGTCGCGCGCCTAGTGGGTGCGCCGAACGTTTGGCGCAGAGAGGCGCAGAAGGAAGGTTGGAATCCGACGTACATCGCCGCGATCACCGGGCCTCAAGCGGCGATGTGGATGCGACAACTTCGTGACTCGATGGGTATTCGACGCAGAGCGGCGATTGACGCCGCGCTTGCGGCTTATCACCCCGTCTATCTGGTCGATCCGCCGGCGTCATGCGTTGTTCCCGGCTGTAGCGAGCCGCACCGAGGGCGCGGCCTGTGCCACAAGCACTACATGATGTGGTCACGAGATAAGGCGAAAGGTCGCGACGCGCGGATCACTCCGCTGCGCTGAGTTAGGGCTTCTTCCCGTTCGACTGCTTCACGTCCGTGCCGTCCGCGGTGCGCGTGACCTCGACGTTCGCGCGGGCCTGACCGGTCGCGTCAGCGGTGACCGTGCCCTGCACCCTGACCGGCTCCTGGCCCTGGTCTTCGACCGTCGTCTGCACCTCGACCTCACCGCCGGCGGCCTTGCGCACCTGCGCCTCGAGGCGGCCGTCCGATACGTTCGGGAGCACGACCTGGAGCTTCCCGTCCTCCGTCTTCACGAGCTGCGCGCCGGGCGTTTCGAGATGCTTCTTCCCGTTCTTGTCGATCCCGTTCGCGCGTCCCTGCGCGTCGATGACGAGCGAGTTCGCCTCGTCGAGCGTCATCGTCAGCGTGCGCTCCGGCTGGGCCATCGTCGCGGCGGGCGCGGGACGCGCGTTCTTCCTCTGCTCGTGCGTCTTTCCTGCGGGCACCGGGACATCGACGGTCCGGCCCACATGCTCGGGGTCCGCGACGCGATCGACGACGGTCCCTTCGGTCGTCGTGACCACCGTCCGCTCGCCGTTGCTGTCCACCAGGAACGCTGTGCCGCGCACCGAAGCGGTGCTGGCCGGTGTCTTGACCTCGTATTTGGAGTTGCCGGTGATGAGCTTCGTCACCACGTGCCAGGTGCGGCCGAAGGTCTGCTGCATGACCACGACCGTGCTGCCATCGGTGAACGACGAGGCGGTCTCGATCGTGAGCTCGGTGTTCGGCTCAACGCTCACCGTCGAGCCTTCGAAGTACGTGAGGACCGCACGCGCGCCATCCGCAGTGCGGACCGTGTCGCCGGGGACGAGGATCTCGCCGTCAGTCGCGGTCACGAAGGTCCCGGAAGTGCCGTGCCGCACCTGGATGTCGCCGGAGATGATCGTGACGGTCGTCGCAGCCCCAAGCGCGCGACCTCCGAACGTCCCGCTCACTCCGAGAGCCATGAAGAGGACGAACGCGACGACAACGATCGCGATCGCCTGTCGCAGGCGCCTCGCGTCGATCGGATCCCTCATCCCCACCACACCAGCGGGAGTACCCACCTTCACCACCGCGCGTGAGCCTACGGTCGCGGTATCACCCGCTCATCCGCCGTTCGGGGGACGCGCGAGCCTCAGCGCGACAGCAAGGAGTACTAGTGGGCGCGACGGCGAGTACTAGTCGCGCGGAGGCGAATACTCCGAGAGCGTCACGAGGAATGGTCGCGTGCGGCCGGGCTGGATGGTGAGCGGCTCCGCGAGGCCTGATTTCGCGAAGACGGCAACGCGCAGTCCGTGCAGCCGCTCGCTGCGGCGCTGCCACCCCGTCCCACACACCGGACACACGAACGGCCCGTCGGGCATCCGCTCTCCGTGCGCCAAGAGGATCTTCGCGCAGCAGCGTTCGACGTTGGGTTGGTGGCCGTCGGCGGAAGCGAGGTACGGAAAGGACGCCTGCGGTCCGACCCGCGTGCGACGCGTGAAGATCCGGCCGTCGCCACGCCGGTACGTGTCGTTGTCCGTCTTCTTCCACTCGGTCGCGCACTCAGGGCAGCCGAAGGATCGGTCGGACTTGTAGAAGCCACCCCATTCGATGATCCAGTCCTCGCAGCAGTCGGCGAGGATGACGCGTTCCGTCATCCGTCACCTCGCAGCAGCCAGCACAGGATCGCCTTCTGCGTGTGGAGACGGTTCTCCGCCTGATCGAACACGACGCTCTGCGGGCCGTCGAGCACCTCGTCGGTGATCTCCTCGCCGCGGTGTGCGGGCAGATCGTGCATCACGATGGCGTCCGGCTTCGCGTGGCGGAGCAGCGCGG
>JALYLT010000189.1 GCA_030774095.1 Chloroflexota bacterium | reverse complement strand
TACGCGAGCGGGAACACCGTGACGGTGCGCGAGCCGCCGGCGGGTCGCTACGCCGTGATGCTCACGAGGACCGCCGCTTCTCCGACCGCCACGCTCACGGTCGAGGCTTTCCGCGGCGCGACGCGCGAGGCGACACGCGCCTTCACCGGCAACCTGGGCGTCGCGGACATTGTGCGTTCCGGATTCACGTACGGGGCGACGACCCCGCAGACGATCTCCGAATTCGAGCCGGGCGAGGTGGTCACGAGCATCTGTAGCGCGCTGTCCACCGGGCGCGTCTTCGCGACCGGGACGGTGCAGGACCGCTACGCGCAGCTGCGCACCTACGCGGAGACGAACAAGAATCAGCCGGTCGCGCTGGTCGTGATCGAATCGGACCTGACGACCGCAGCGAACGCGAGCATTCCGACCGAGGTGCCGGCGACGGTGAACGACGTCCGCGCGACGATCGACTCTGCGGGCGTGCACCTGTCCGCCCAGGCGAACGCATCCATCCTCGCCGTGAACGCGGCGACCGACATCAGCGCGGGCTCCGTCGACGGGAAGCTGGTGATCCGCGTCCGCAGCCTGACCGCGAGCCCACTACCGGCGGGGCTTCTCGACCCTGTCCGCGCCGTCCTCGAGAATCGCCTCGACGATTTCTCGAACGGATTCCCGTTCACCGTGCGCCAAGTCTCGCTGCGGCAGGGCTGCCTCAGCGTGATGGGGACGACGCCCTAACGGACCGCGCGCGCACGTCCTAGCATCGCGACTGGTGGACCCCACGCTCGACACCC
This sequence comes from Chloroflexota bacterium, assembly GCA_030774095.1. GTDB lineage: Bacteria > Chloroflexota > Limnocylindria > P2-11E > P2-11E > CF-39. The sequence continues at coordinate 3,947 of JALYLT010000189.1, read as the reverse complement.
TCGTCCGCGACGCGATGGAGCGGTACCACGTGCCCGGCGTCGCGATCGGAATGCTTCGCGCCGACGCGGTGGAGGTCGCGGCGTACGGCGTGACGAGCGTCGAGCATCCGCTGCCGGTCGATGGCGACACCCTGTTCCAGATCGCGTCGGTGACCAAGACGATGACCGCGACCGTGATCATGCGGCTCGTCGAGCGCGGTGCTCTCGACCTCGACGCGCCGGTGCGCCGATACATCCCGGCCTTCCGCCTGCGCGACGCAGCCGCGCAGGAACGCGCCACCGTCCGCCATCTCGTGACGCACACCGGCGGCTGGCTCGGCGACTGCTTCTCCGACTTCGGCAACGGCGACGACGCGCTCGAGCGGTACGTGACGGCGATGGCCGAGCTCGAGCAGATCACGCCTCTCGGCGAGATCTGGCATTACTCCAACTCGAGCTTCGCGCTGCTCGGACGGCTGATCGAGGTCGTGACGGGCAAGAGCTACGAGGACGCCACGCGCGAGCTGCTCTTCCTCCCGCTCGGCATGACGCGCTCCTGCTTCTCCGCGGGTGAGGCCATCACTCACCGCGTCGCGATCGGTCACGTGATCGTCGATGAGAAGCCGACGGTCGCACGGCCGTGGGCGTTCCCGCGCGCGACCACGCCGGTCGGCGGCATCGTCTCGACCGCGAACGACCTCATGCGCTACGCGCGCTTCCACCTCGGAGACGGAACAGCGCCTGACGGCGCGCGCCTCCTATCGAAGGCATCGGTGGACCTCATGCGCACGCCCCTCGCTGATGCCGATCTCGATCGAAAGGTCGGCGTCTCGTGGTTCGTCCGGACGGTCGGCGGCGTTCGTCTCCAGTACCACGGCGGCGTCGCCATCGGGCAGCAGGGTGTCCTGATGCTGGCTCCGGACCGCGGCGAGGCCGTGACGGTGCAGACGAACTCCGCGCGAGGCGGGCTCCTTCACCAGGACGTGACCACGTGGTGGCAGCGGCAGCGCCTAAACCTGAAGGTGCCCGAGCCCGTGTACATCGAGCTCGACCAGACGCGCTACACGGAGTACGCCGACCGCTATCTCGCCGAGCTCTCCGACGCAGAGCTCGAGCTCGCGGACACGGGGCTCGTATACCGCACGTTCTCGCACAACAAGCTCGGCGTGCTGCCTAAGCCACCAGACCCGCCGCCTTCGCGCGTCGCATTCACGAGCGATGCGCGCTTCACGCTGCTCGATGGTCCGCTCAAGGACACCCGTGGCGAGTTCCTGCGCGGACCCGACGGCCGCGTGCGCTACATGCGCGTCGGCGGACGCGTCTACCGCCGCACGCGGACCTAGATCGTGCGCCAGTACCTCGACATCCTTCGGAAGGCGATCGATAGCGGCGTCGATCGCGACGACCGGACCGGCACCGGGACACGCGCGATCTTCGGCGAGGTCATGCGCTTCCGCATGAGCGACGGCTTCCCGGCGGTCACGACGAAGCGGCTCGCGTTCCGCTCCGTCCTCGCCGAGCTGCTCTGGTTCATCGCCGGAAGCTCCGACGTGAACGAGCTGCACGCGCTGGGCACGCATATCTGGGACGGCAACGCGTACGCGCCGTACTGGGTCGAGCGAGCGCGCTTCGACGGGGACGCTGGGCGGAACTACGGGCAACAGTGGCGCGATTGGATCGTGGCCGACGGCCGGCACGTCGACCAGCTGCGCGATGTGATCGACTCACTAAGAACGAATCCGTCAAGCAGGCGGCACATCGTGACGGCGTGGAACCCGGGCGAGCTCGATCAAACCAGCCTGCCCGCGTGTCACGCGTTCTTCCAGTTCTTCGTGGCCGAGGGAAAGCTCAGCGTGATGATGTATCAGCGCTCCTGCGACCTGTTCCTCGGCGTCCCCTTCAACATTGCGGAGTACGCCGTGCTGCTGCATCTCGTCGCGCAGTTCACCGGGCTGGTACCGGACGAGTTCATCCACGTGCTCGCCGACGCGCACGTCTACCGCGATCACGTGGACGCCGCGCGCCAGCAGCTCGCGCGCGACCCGTATCCGTCGCCTCGTCTGGCACTGGACCCGAGCCTGCGCAGCCTCGACGACGTCGTCGCGCGGTATCGTGAGATCGTCGGCCGCGCCCGCGCGGGCGAGAAGCCGGGGCCGCTGCTCGATGGCATCGCGCGCCTCGAGCAATACCAGTTCCATCCCCCGATCGAAGCGAAGATGGCGGTCTAGGGATCATCTCCTTCGTCGTCGCCTACGACCGTAACCGCGCGATCGGGAAGGACAACAAGATCCCGTGGCGGCTGCCCGACGACATGAGGCACGTGCGCGAGCTCACGATCGGCAAGCCGCTCATCATGGGTCGACGCACCTGGGAGTCGATCGGTCGACCTCTTCCGCAGCGCACGAGCATCGTGCTCACTCGCGACCGTGGGTTCACTTGCGACGGTTGCCTCATCGCGCGCACGCCCGACGAGGCGATGAAGCTGGCGGGCGCGGTGCCGGAGATCATCGTCTTCGGTGGCGCGCGGGTGTTCGAGGACTTCCTGCCGCGCGCCGACCGCATCTATCTCACCGAGGTCGACGCCGATGTCGGCGGCGACACATTCTTCCCGCCGCTCGATCCCAGCGAGTGGGAAGTCGTCGAAGCGGTGGAGCATCCCGCCGACGAGCGCCACGCCTACGACTTCAGCTTCCTCACCCTCGATCGCAAGCGGAAGTGACCGCGGCCGGTTTCGTCTGGGACCCGCGCGTGGCGACGCACGTCTATCGCGACGACCATCCGCTGAAGCCGAAGCGCCTCATTGGCGTTCACGACACGCTCGAGCGGCTCGGCGCCTTCGCGCGCGACGATGCGCGCGTCCTCACGCCGCGCGCGGCGACGAGGGCGGAGATCGAGCGCATCCACGACAGCGACTACATCGAGGCCGTGGTGCAGGCATCGCGCGATCCGGAGGGTGACTACACCGAGTGGGGCCTCTCGGCCTGGGGTGATACACCGCCGTTCGCCGGGATGCACGAGGTCTCGCTGCTCACCACCGGCGGCACGCTCACGGTGATGGAGGAGGTGATCTCCGGGCGGCTGCGCGCGGCATTCAACGGTTCGGGTGGTCTGCACCATGCGATGCGCCGACGCGCGTCGGGATTCTGCATCTACAACGACCCGGCCATCGTGTGCGGGCTCCTCGCCGATCAGGCGATGAAGGTCGCCTACATCGACATCGATGCGCATCACGGCGACGGCGTGCAGGCCGCGTTCTACGAGACCGACCAGGTCCTGACGATCTCGCTGCACGAAACGGGGCGCGCGCTCTTCCCTGGGACCGGTTTCCCCGAGGAGCGCGGCCGCGGCCGCGGCGCCGGATACAGCATCAACGTCGCCCTGCCGCCGTACACCGACGGCACGGCGTACGCGCGGGCCTTCGACGCGGTCGTGCCGCCGCTTCTCGAGCGCTACCGTCCTGACGTGCTCGTGACGCAGCAGGGCATCGACTCGCACTACGACGATCCGCTGACGCACCTGATGGTCTCGACGCAGGCGCGCGAGCACGTCGTCCGGCAGTTCGCGGCGTCGAAATGGCCGTGGGTCGCGATGGGCGGCGGCGGATATTCGATGGACGCGGTGCGCCGCGTGTGGTCGATGGAGTTCCTCATCATGCTCGGCGCGCCGATACCCGCTGAGCTGCACGACGCGGACCCGCCGGAGTGGACCGGCGATCAGCGCGAGCAGGTCGATGCGGCCGTCGACGCTGCCATAGCTGGAGCACTGGGTGCGGCATGGACCTGAGCCAGGAGCCGATCGTGGCTATCGCGCGTTCGCCGAGTGCGGGCGCGCCGGTCGTTCTAGCGCGTGGCCGACTCCTGTCGGCGGTGCTGCTCGTTCTCGCGGCCACTCTCATCTCCGGCCTCGGCGCCGTCCGCCTCTCCAGCGAGACGTTCGTCGACGACCTGTTCCTCGGCGCGACACGCCAT
>JALYLT010000188.1 GCA_030774095.1 Chloroflexota bacterium | reverse complement strand
CGCCAGCGAGCATCTTCCTCACTCCGGAGTGGACCCGGGTGGCGCGCGAACACGACAGCGCCCAGGCCATAACCCTTGCGGTGGGCGAGGCGCCGCTCGGTATCGCGGCCCTCGCGCGCGACGCGGATGGCACGCTCCGCTTCGCCGGCGGCGAGTTCACGGACGAGCAGGACGTCGTCGCCCCGGCCGGTCAGGAGCGTTCGGTCGCGACCGCGGTCGCGGACTGGATCGCCAGCGAAGGGCCGCCGCGGGTCCGCCTCGAATTCGTCCCTGAAAACATGCCGACGCTCGAAGCGATCGCGGCGGTACTTGGCGAGCGTGGCTACCGGGTGGAGCGCTCGCGACTCATCACCAGCCCGCGACTCCAGTTGCCAGGCGACTTTGAGACGTACCTGCAGAGCCTGGGCAAGAAGGAGCGGCACGAGCTGCGTCGGAAGATCCGCCGCCTTGAGAACGCGACCAAGGCGACGTTCCATTGGGCCACCGAAGCTGAGCGCAGCGCGACCCTCGATCGCTTCTTCGCGCTGCACCGGTTGTCGCGCGGCGCGAAGGCGGACTTCATGACCCCGGACATCGAGCGTTTCTTCCGCGACATCGCCGACGCGCTCGCTCCACTCGGACGACTGCGTCTCGGCGTTCTGCGCGCTCACGACGAAGATGCCGCGGTGCTGTTCGCATTCGCGTACCGCGGCACGCTCGCGCTGTACAACGCCGCGTACGATCCGGCGCTCGCGTCGCTCTCGATCGGCATCGTGAGCCACGCCTGGGCGATCCGCGAGGCGATCGCTGAGCGGTTCGACACGTATGACCTGCTGCGCGGCGACGAGCCGTACAAGTACGACCTCGGCGCGACGGACCGCTGGCTCGGGAAGCTCGAGGCCTCGCTTCCGTGACTCGCCGCATCGCGATGCTGTCGGTCCACGCGTGCCCGCTCGCGAAGCTCGGCGGTCGGGACTCCGGCGGCATGAACGTCTACGTGCGCGAGCTCGCTCGGGTCCTGGGGAAGCGCGGCATCGAGGTGGACGTCTTCACCCGCTGGCGCGAGAAATACGACCCACGTATCCAGCAGCTCGGCGAGAACGCACGTGTGATCCACATCGAGTCAGGGCCGATCGGCTACTGGCCGAAGATGGATGTGTACGACCATCTCGACGAGTTCACCGCGAAGCTCGACGAGTACGTCGCCGCCGAGGGTCGGCCATATGACCTCATCCACGCGCACTACTGGCTCTCGGCGAGCGTCGCGCGGACCCTCGCCGCACGTTGGGCCGTCCCGCGCATCCAGATGTTCCACACGCTTGGGCTGGTGAAGCGAGAGGTCATGGACGAGGACATCGATGGCGAGAGCGACGTGCGCGTCACCATCGAACGTCAGGCCGTCCGGGAATCCGCGGCGATCGTGGCGGCGAGCGAGATCGAGCTCGGCGAGCTGCGCGACCTTTACGGCGCGGATCCCGCGAGGGTCCACATCATCCCGTGCGGCGTCGACCCGACGCTGTTCCATCCGATCCGGCAAGCGGATGCGCGCGAACGGCTCGGGCGCGACCAGTGCGAGCGCATCGTCTTATTCGTCGGTCGCATCGAGCAGATCAAAGGGATCGACGTCCTCCTGCGCGCGCTCGGCCTGCTGTTCATCCGCCGACCCGACCTGCGGAGCGACGTCTGCCTCCTCGTCGTCGGTGGCGCGCTCGACCCAGGGGATGACGCGCCCGAGACCGAGAAGATCCTGGAGCTCCGGCGACTGGTGCACGAGCATCGGATGGAGGCGAACGTCAACTTCGTGGGCTCGCTCGACCAGGAAGACCTCGCGCTCTACTACGCCGCGGCCGATGTCTGCGCCGTCCCGTCGCTTACCGAGTCGTTCGGTCTCGTCGCCCTCGAGGCGATGGCCTGCGGCACTCCGGTCGTCGGCACGCGCGTCGGTGGCCTGCAGACGCTTATCGAGCACGGCGAGTCCGGCCTGCTCGTTCCGGCCGGCGACTACCAGGCGCTCGCGGACGCGATCGAGCAGGTGCTCACGGACCACCGACTGCGGGTCCATCTCGCGCACGGCGCGCGCGATCGCGCCGAGCACTTCACCTGGCAGAGCGTCGGCGACAAGATCAACGTCCTGTACGACTCCGTTCTGGCATCCTCACCGGCGGTGAAGGTCTAGCCGTGCCTGAAGCGTTCGCGATCCCGAAGCGCGCCATGGCGGTCGTCGCGCATCCCGACGACGTCGACTTCGGATGCTCGGGAACGCTCGCGGGCTTCATCGAGCGCGGGACACACGTGACCTACTGCCTCCTCACCAGCGGGGACAAGGGCACGCACGACCCGAAGATGCCACCCGAGACCCTCGCGGAGACACGCGAGAAGGAGCAGCGCGCGGCCGGTGAGGCGATCGGCGTGAAGGAATTCGTGTTCCTTCGTCACCACGATGGCGAGCTCGAGCGTTCGATGGCCCTTCGTGAAGAGGTATGCCTCGCGATCCGAGTGCACAAGCCGGATCTCGTCTTCACGAACGACCCCTGGAGCCACTTCCAGATCCACCCGGATCACCGGGTCGCGGGCTGGTCCGGCATGGACGGCGTGATCGCAGCGCGCGATCACCTCTTCTTTCCTGACCAGCTGAGCGACGGGAAGCTCGCGAAGCATCGGGTCTCGCGCGTCCTCCTCTTCGGCTCGCGCGAGCCGAACGTGTGGTTCGATATCAGCGACACGCTCGACAAGAAGATCAAGGCGCTGCAGTCGCACCGGTCGCAGCTCGGGGGCCGCACCGAGTTCCCCAAACGCATGCGGACATGGGCGAAGAGCATCGGCGCGACCTGGAACGTCCCCGCCGCGGAGGCCTTCCGCTACATCGAGCTCGGCTAGCCTCGTCGCGTGCCCGTTCGACCTGGACGCGACGTCTCGGGTGGCAGGAGGCGCATCAATTCTTCGGCGACGGTGTCCAGCGGCTTGGCGTTGCCCTCGGCGCGGCACAGGATGAGCGCGCCTTCCATGCCAGCCACTGTGGCCACGGCTATCGGTGCCGCCCGATCCGAGGGAACACCGACCGCCTCCAACTGTTCGGCGAGCACTTTTACCCAGGACCGGAACGTCGAGCGCACGACGTCGATCTGACCCGCTTCGCTGGCCTCGGTATCGATCGCGACGCCGGCGACCACGCATCCAGCGGAACCACCCGAGGCCACGACGACCTGGCGCCACATCGCTATGAATCGCTTCAGCACGTCCGACGCCCTGACCGCGGCGCCCGCACGGAGGTGCGCGAGCACCCGCTCGGACGTCCACCGGATCGCATCCTCGGCCAGCTGTTCCTTCCCCTGCGGAAAGTGGTGGTAGATGGAACCGCGTGGCGCGCCACTCTCGGCGAGTACCTCCGAGAACGAGGTCGCATTCAGGCCACGCGACCGTATCAGCGACGCGGCGCTGCGCACCATTCGCTCACGGCTGTCGCTGGTCATACTTCCCCCTTGACTTCACTATGACGATCGTCATAATGCCGCTGTACGACGTCGATATGACGGCCATCGTACTTACCGAAGGAGACAGTCATGCCGATGATCGACGTGTACGCCGCGGAGGGAACGTTCACCGACAAGCACACACTCGCCAAGGACCTCGCCTCGGCCGTGATGCGGTGGGAGCAGGTTCCGGCCATTTCATTGTTCGTCAACAACACCGCAGCGTTCATCCACGAGCTGCCCGCCGACTCGTTGTCCAACGTTGCGGGTGAAAGCAACTACGTGCGCGTGGAGGTCCTGACGCCGGTCGGAACTCTCGATCGCGACAAGCAGCTCGGTGTCGTCAAGGAGCTGACGGAGATCATCGCGGCCGCCGCCGGCGAACCGAAGCTTGCCGAGCGCACGTGGGTCCTCCTCACCGAGTCGCCCGAAGGCGGTTGGGGCGTCAACGGACACGCGAACACGGGCGCCGACCTCATCGCGGCCGCCCGCGCCGAGCTCGGTGCTATCGCCGCAAAGAAGAAAACCGCCTCGGAGTAACTCTCGGCCGATCGCTAAGAGGTGCGGCGTGCCTCGACCGTGGGGAATCCGGCGGGCCGCATCGGTCCGACCGGTCCGAGCGGCAGGCCCCCTGTTCCGAACCCGACGATCCGCTTCGCGAGCTCGCCGCCGGCCGCCAGCTCCTCCATCGCCGCGTCGAGGTGCGCGGTCGTCACTGCTTCCGCGCCTTCGATCGCCGCCAGGAGCGCCGACTTGCGTAGAAGCTCCTTGATGTACGCAGGACTCGCGCCGTCCGTCTTCTCAACGTAGCGAGCGAAGTCGACACCGTCGAGCGTGAGACCGCGCGCATAGAGCTCGAGCAGGCGCGCGCGTCCTCGAGCATCGGGGACCGGCAGCTCGACGACGAGGTCCACGCGGCCGGGACGTGCTGCCAGCGCCGGCTCGAGGATGTCCGGCCGGTTGGTCGTCAGGATGAAGAGCACGTCGGCGTCGTCCGCGAGGCCGTCGAGCTGGTTCAGCAGCTCGAACAGCAGCGGACTCGTCTGCTGACCGGGCATGCCGCGCTCCTGCGCGATGAGGTCGACGTCCTCGACGACGACCGTCGCCGGCGCCAGCACTCGCGCGAATTGACCGATCGTGCCGAGGCCGCCCATGCCGAGGCCGGTGACGATGATCAGCGTTCTCCCGGTCATCTGCGTCGCGAGATACATGACGGTCAGCGTCTTGCCGGTGCCCGGCGGCCCATAGAGAAGGATGCCGCGCTTCAGCGAGCGCTTCGC
>JALYLT010000187.1 GCA_030774095.1 Chloroflexota bacterium | reverse complement strand
CGCCGACCTGCGTCGGTCCCGCAGCCGCTTGGTTCATCGGGAGCGACGGCCACACCAGCGCGGCGAGCGAGGCGAGCGCGATCGCGCCGACGACGATCGCCGTGACGACGCGCGGCATGCGCGGGCGATAGTCCAGGGTGACGTCTTCGGTCACGTTAGTAGCGTACGTCGCATTTCGCCTTCGAAGCGCTGATCCCGTGAGAGACTCCCGACGATGCGCGCGGGTAACCCTTACATCGAGCTGTTCCGCCGCTACGTCGCGCCGCAGTGGCGGGGCACCGCGCTGCTCGCCGTCCTGCTCCTCGCGAGCATCGCCCTTGAGCTCGTCGGCCCGCAGCTGCTGCGCGCGTTCATCGACAGCGCGACCGCCGGCGCCGCGCTCGAGTCCCTCGCGACGCTCGCGCTCGCGTTCGTCGGCGTGGCTCTGGTCACGCAGCTCCTGATCGCGGGGTCGCAGTACGTCGGCGAGTCCCTCGGCTGGTCCGCCACGAACGCGCTGCGCGCGGACCTCGCTCTGCACTGCCTCCAGCTCGACCTCTCCTTCCACAAGACGCGTACGGCGGGCGAGCTGATCGAGCGCATCGACGGCGACGTGACCGCGCTCGCGACGTTCTTCTCACGTTTCGCGGTCAACGTCCTCGGCAACCTGCTGCTGCTCGTCGGCGTGCTCGTCGTTGTCGCGCGCGAGGACCTGCGCGCCGGCCTAGCTGTATTGCCCAGGGACGTTGTTGACGATGTCGTCGGCCAGACGCTGCATCGGCGTGAGCCCTCCGAGCGCGCTGTGGGGACGGCGGAAATTGTATTCGTGGTCGAAGCGCGCGAGCGCGCGTCGACGTTCGGCGTCGCTGCGATAGGCCCGGTCATACGCGGCCTCCTCGAGCATCGTGCGGAAGTAGCGCTCGACTTTGCCGTTCCAGCGCGGCGTGTACGGCGGGGTCAGGATGTGATCGATCCGTTCGGCGGCAAGGATCCGCTGGAAGGCCAGGCTGCGATAGGCCTTGTGGCCGTCGGTCATCAGTTGGCGGAAGCGCACCCCCAGGCCGCGAAAGAAGTCGAGGGCCCAGCCCAGGAAGATCGCGGCGCAGGCCGCGTCCTCGCTCGGCAGCTCGGCGCGGAAGGTCACCCGGGTGCGGTCGTCGGTGAGCGCGAACTGCGTCACCGAGCCGACGCCGCGATGCCGGCGCGCGATCGCCCGATCGCGCACGCGGTGCCCATCGCCATCGCCCACATTGGCGAGCTCCTTGGCGTCGAGGTGCCCGAGATCGCCTGGCGTCGGGCGCTCGTAGCGGCGGAAGACCGGGCGCGGCGGACGCAGCACCCTCAGGTGGTTGAGCCCCAGCCGGCACAGCACCGCGTACACCGTCGAACGCGCGAGACCGAGCGCGAAGGCGATGCGCGCCGGCCCGCGCTTGCGCCGCCGGCGCAGCCGCTCGATGCGCCGCTCGATCCGCGCGGGCGTGCGGCGGGGCGAGTGATGTGGCCGGCTCGAGCGCGGCGCGAAGGCGCGCTCGCCGACGTCGCGGTACAGGCCCCAGATGATGTACGCGCGGGCGTGACTGATGCCGACCATGCGCGCGGCGATGCGCACCGGGAACCCCGCCTGGATGCGCTCGCAGAGCAGACGCCGACCATACGCGTTGAGCTTCGCCCTAGAGTGGGACACCAGAGAGCCCTCCATCTGCTTTTGGTTTCGTCACCGCAAGCAAGCTTGGAGGGCTCTCTCCTTGTCAACAACGTCTATGGGCAACTCACCTAGCGCTGACGATCTTCGCCGTGTTCGCGGTCTTCCTGATGGCCGGACCGCTGCGAAACATCGCCGTGAAGTACTGGGGGCGCGTGCGCGAGGTCTCGGCGCAGATGTACGGCTTCCTCGGCGAGCGTCTGGCCGGGACAGAGGACATCCGCTCCAGCGGCGCGGAGGCGCACGTCATGGCCGGGCTCGCGTGGCATCACCGCGCGTGGCTCAGATCGCGCCGAGAGGCGATCTACTTTGGAACGATCCTCTGGTCGGTGACGATCCTCATCTTCGCCGTCGGGAACGCCGTCGCGTTCGGGATCGGCGCCTATCTGTGGAGCCTCGGCGTCATCACGATCGGCACCGTCTACCTGATCTTCCATTACACCAACATGCTTCGCCGTCCGATCGAGCAACTGCGACGCGAGCTCGAACAGATGCAGCGCGCCGTCGCGAGCGTGGGGCGGATCACCGAGCTCCTCGACACCGAGACACGCCTGCCCGAGGGCCGCGGCGCGCCCATCCCCGCGGGGCCGCTCGCGGTCGAGCTCGATCGCGTCTCGTTCGCGTACGAGACCGGCGCCGACGGGGACGAACTCGTTCTGCGCGATGTCTCGCTGCGCCTCGCGCCGGGCGAGGTCCTCGGTGTCCTGGGCCGCACGGGCAGCGGGAAGACGACGCTTGCGCGCTTGCTCCTGCGCTTCTACGACCCGACGTCCGGCGCGATCCGACTGGGCGGCGTGGATCTGCGCGAGGCACGGCTTGGCGACGTGCGAACGCGAGCGACTTTGGTCAGCCAGGACGTCCAGCTGTTCCACGCGCGCGTCCGCGAGAACATCACCTTCTTCGACCCGAGCGTCGACGACGAGCGCATCACCGCGGTGCTCGATCGCATCGGGCTCGGCGCCTGGCTCCGCGCGCTTCCCCACGACGGCCAGGGCGGCGCACTCGACACGCAGATGCTCGCCGGCGGCCTCTCCGCCGGCGAGGCGCAGCTGCTCGCGTTCGCGCGCGTCTTCCTGCGCGACCCCGGTCTGCTGATACTCGACGAGGCGTCGTCACGCCTCGACTCGGCGACGGAGCGGCACATCGAGCGCGCGATCGACGCGCTGCTTGCGGATCGCACGGGCATCGTCATCGCGCATCGCCTCGCGACGCTGCAGCGGTGCGACCGCATCCTCATCCTCGAGGACGGGCGCATCGTCGAGCAGGGCGCGCGCGCTGCCCTGGCGCAGGACTCCTCGTCGCGCTTCTCCGAGCTGCTGCGGACCGGGCTCGAGCAGGTGCTGGTTTGAGCGCGCAGTCGCTGGGGACCGGCCGCTTCCTCTGGCACATGGCGACGTTCCGGCCGTGGATCTATTTCACCGACAACGTCCTCTATACCGCGGTCTACTGCGCGCAGCTGCTGCCGGGCCTGGTGGCGCAGCAGGCGTTCGACACGCTGCAGCGAGGGACGGCCGATCCCTCGACGATCGTGTGGATCTCCGCGGCGTTCGTCGGCACCGGCATCGCAGGCGCCGTCGCGAACACGGCCGGGATGTCGATCGACGTGTTCTTCCGCTTCAGCGTGAGCGCGGCCCTGCAGCGCAACATGCTCGCCGAGATCCTGCGCCGCCCCGGCGCGCGCGCCCTCGACCGCTCACCCGGCGAAGCGCTCAGCGTGTTCCGCGACGACGTCGAGCACGCGGAGAACGGAGCCGACTGGACGGTCGACATGATCAGCCTGACGATCTTCTCGATCGCCGCGATGGCGATCCTCCTCAACGTCAACGCGACGATCACGATCTTCGTCTTCGTTCCTCTGATCGCGATCGTCCTTGTGGCGCAGGTCGCGACGCGGCGACTTCAGCAATCGCGCGCGGCGAGCCAGATCGCGACGAGCCGCGTGACGGGCGCGCTGGGCGAGATCTTCGGTGCCGTGCAGGCGGTGCAAATCGCGCGCGCGGAGCGCGGGGTAGTCGATCACTTCCGCCGGCTCAGCGACTCGCGCCGGAAGACAGTGCTGCGCGAGCGCGCCTTCGCGCTGTTCACGGGCTCGATCTACTGGAACACGGTCTACCTCGGCACCGGCATGATCCTGCTGCTCGGAGCCCAGGCGATGCGCGACGGGACCTTCACCGTCGGCGACTTCGCTCTGTTCGTGTCATACCTCGGCTTCGTGACGGAATTCAGCGGCTTCCTCGGGCTATTCCTCACGCAGTACAAGCAGCTCGGCGTCTCGGTCGGCCGCATGCTCGCGCTGATGCGCGGCGGCGCGACGAACGTGCCGGCCGCAGCCCTCGTGGTGAGCAAACCGCTCGACCTCGCGGAGCCGGTACCCGGCGAGATTCCCCCGGTGCGGACGGATACGGCAGCGATCGAGAAGCTGCGGCGACTCGATGCCGTGGGCCTGACGTACCACTTTGGCCGCGCTCCCGGCGACGGCGCGGGCATCGACAATGTCTCGCTCACGGTGCGGCGCGGCGAGTTCACGGTCGTGACCGGGCGCGTCGGGGCAGGCAAGACGACGCTCCTCCGCGTCCTGCTCGGCCTGTTACCGCGCGACGGCGGTGAGATCCGCTGGAACGGCGAGGTCGTCGACGATCCCGCGGCGTTCTTCGTGCCACCGCGATGCGCGTACGTGCCGCAGGTGCCGCGCCTGTTCAGCGATTCGCTAAAGGCGAACATCCTGCTCGGACTCGGCTCCGTCGAGGCGGCGGTCGGCACGGCGATCCGCGCCGCGGTCCTGGAACAGGACGTCGCGGGCCTCACGCACGGCCTCGATACGCTGGTCGGCTCGCGGGGCGTGCGGCTCTCGGGTGGTCAGGTGCAGCGCGCGGCCGCCGCGCGCGCGTTCGTTCGGCGAGCCGAGCTGCTCGTCGTCGACGATCTCTCGAGCGCGCTGGACGTGGAGACGGAGCGCACGCTGTGGGAGCGCCTGCTCGACGGACCCGAGTCGAACGACCGCGCGGCGACGATCCTGGCGGTGTCACACCGCCGGCCCGCGCTGCGCCGCGCGGACCGGATCATCG
>JALYLT010000186.1 GCA_030774095.1 Chloroflexota bacterium | reverse complement strand
CTGGCGCCGGAGCATCCGCTGGTCGCGAAGATCACCGTGCCCGCACATCGCGGCGAGGTCGAGAAGTATGTCGAGCGCGCGCGCAACATGGCGGAGATCGAGCGCACCTCGACCGAACGTGAGAAGACTGGCGTCGACACGGGCGCGTTCGCGCGCAACGTGTTCACCGGCGAACGGATCCCGATCTTCGTCGCCGACTACGTTCTGTCGACGTACGGCACCGGCGCGATCATGGCCGTGCCCGGCCACGACGAGCGCGACTTCGCGTTCGCGAAGACGTACGGCCTGGAGATCCGCGAGGTCATCAGCCCCGACGGGACGGAGCACAACGTGCTGGACGCGGCGTACACCGGTGAAGGCGTGATGGTCCGCAGTGGCCCCTTCACGGAGAGCCGGAGCGAGGCGGGGAAGAGCGCCGTCGCCACCGACGCCAAGCAGCGGGGCATCGGCGGACCATCGGTGACGTATCGCCTGCGGGACTGGCTCATCTCCCGGCAGCGCTACTGGGGCACGCCGATCCCGATCGTCCACTGCGACACCGACGGCGCCGTTCCGGTGCCGTACGACCAACTGCCAGTCGAGCTGCCGCGCGATGTCGAGTTCACCGGGCGCGGTGGCTCGCCGCTGGCGCGTGTCGATTCATTCGTGAACACGACCTGCCCCAAGTGCGGCAAGCCGGCGCGCCGTGACACGGACACGATGGACACGTTCGTCGATTCATCCTGGTACATGTACCGCTACGTCGATCCGAAGATCGACACGGCGTTCATGAATAAGGACATCGGCCGCAAGTGGCTGCCCGTGAAGCAGTACACCGGCGGAGTCGAGCACGCGATCCTGCATCTGCTGTACATGCGCTTCATGACCAAGGCCCTGCGTGACCTGGGTGAGCTGCCCTTCGACGAGCCGGTCCTGCGCTTCCGCTATCAGGGCACGATCGTCTTCAAGGGCCGCAAGATGTCAAAGTCGCGCGGCAACGTGCAGACGCCCGACGAGTACGTGAGGCAGTACGGTGCCGACACGCTGCGGCTGTTCATGATGTTCATGGGCCCGTGGGTGGACGGCGCGGATTGGGACGCGTCCGGGATCGAGGGCACCTATCGGTTCCTGTGGCGCGTGTGGGAGCTGGCGCTGACGGAGCCCGAACCGACCGGCCAGCGCGACGTGGACGTCGACGGCGCGGTGCATCGGACGATCAAGAAGGTCACTGAGGACCTGGGCGACTATCACTTCAACACCGCGGTCGCGACGATGATGGAGTTGACCAACTCGCTGCAGCACGCGACCGGGAGCAGTCGCAATGACGGCGTCGCCACGCTCATTCTGCTGCTGGCGCCGTTCGCGCCGCACCTGACCGAGGAGCTGTGGCACCGCCGCGGTGGTGCGGGGTCGGTCCACCAGCAGCGCTGGCCCGCGTACGACGTGACTGTGGCCGCGCCGCGCGAGGTCACGATCGTCGTTCAGGTGGACGGCAAGGTCCGCGACCGCATTCCCATGGCCGCGGGTCTGCCGGACGCCGACGTGCAGCGAGCGGCCCTGGCGAGTCCGAAGGTGCAGGCGGCGCTCGACGGCAAGAAGCCGGCGAAGGTGATCGTCGTGGCCGACCGCATTGTGAGTATCGTGACCGCGTGAGTGGAGAGATCAGGCTCGGGGCCCTCTGCGATCACGCGCTCGTGGGGCAGGACGGGAAGGTGAGCCTGCTCGGGATCTTCCGGAACATCAGCGTGAGCGGGCTGCCCGCGCAGCATCCCCGGATGTTCCTCGTGGCGATCCTCGGCCTCGATGTCGGCGCGCACAACGTCGTGGTGCGCCTGTTGCGGCCTGACGGGCAGCAGTCGATGCCGAATCCGCCGGAGATCTCCGTCCACGCCGTTGCCGGACAGGACGTGAACGTCATCGTCGAGCTCAACAACATGAGCTTCACGACGTATGGCATGCACCGCTTCGAGCTAACCGTCGACGGCGAGGCGGTGGGCAGCCTTCCCGTCTCGATCGTCCAGATGCAGCCGCCGGGGGAGCGCCGTCGCGCGAATTAGTCGCGAGAGAGCGAGGGCTGAGATGGGCAAGGTCACCGTGTTTACGAGCCTGACGCTCGACGGCGTCATGCAGGCGCCGGGACGGCCGGACGAGGACACTCGCGGTGGATTCCAGTACGGTGGCTGGGCGCTGCCATACAACGATCCGGTCATGGCGAAGGTCGCCGGCGAAGGCATGGCCGGTGGCGGCGCCATTCTCCTGGGCCGTCGCACCTACGAGGACTTCGCGGGCTTCTGGCCCAAGCAGAAGGACAACCCGTTCACCGACGCGCTGAACAAGACGCAGAAGTACGTCGCGTCGACGACCCTCAAAGAGCCGCTGCTATGGGCCAACTCGACGCTGCTCAAGGGAGACGTGCCGAAGGCGGTAGCACAGATCAAGGCTCGGGCGGACGGGGACATGGTGGTGCTGGGAAGCGGCGAGCTCGTGAAGACGCTCATGCAGCACGATCTCATCGACACCTATGTCTTGCTCATCCATCCACTCGTTCTCGGTGCCGGGCGCAAGCTCTTTGCGGAAGCCGGCCCGATGGCCAAGCTCAAGGTCGTCGACACCAAGACGACGACCACCGGCGTCGTGATCGCTACGTACCAGCCCGCCTGAGAGGCACCCTTTCCACATGTGGTCCCTCTTTTTTGGAGGCAACGTCACATGAACGTGTGACAGCAGGAAGGGCTGTCGGGGCTTCCCACGGCGCCGCGAGCCAGCCACGCTCCAGTCGTGCCCCGACCAGTTGTCATCGCAGTGATCGTCGCTGTTGCGGCGGGCGCCTTCGTCCTCGTCGTGCGTGCGCGCACGCCCGCGCCGGTACCGGTCGAGGTCGTCGAGGCGACGCCCGAGCCGACGCCACCACCGCTCATCGTGGTGGATGTCGAAGGGGCGGTGGCGCGACCCGGCGTGGTCAGGCTCGCCTCCGGCGCGCGCGTCGCCGACGCGCTCGCAGCGGCAGGCGGGGCGACGCCTGACGCCGACCCGGCGTCGCTGAACAAGGCCGCGGCCCTGCGGGATGGGGCGCGTGTGTACGTCCCCCGCTACGGCGAGACGCCGCCGGCGGGCAGCGTCGGAAGCGAGTCGGAGCGCAAGGTCGACATCAACCACGCCACACCGGCTGAGCTGGAATCGCTTCCTGGTATCGGACCGAGCACGGCCGCGCGCATCGTCCGCGCACGCGAGTTGAAGGCGTTCACGAAGGTCGAGGAGCTCCAGACGCGCGGGCTCGTCAGTGCGCGTGTCCTCTCCGACATCCGCGATCTCGTCGCCACGCGATAGCGCACGGACGTGAACGCCTTTCTCGTGTCGCCCCTCCTGCCCGCCGCGCTCCTCGCAGTGCTGGTCGCCCTCACGGCTCGCGTCGCGCTGCCGCTCGCCCTCGCGCTCGGCGCGGTCAGCGCGGCCGCCTGCACGGCGCTCGCGCTCGCGAGCGCCGACGGGTCGCGCCGATCGCTCTGGGCATGCGCGTGCGCGTCGGCCGTCGGCGTTGCGTTACGGCTGGTGCTCGGTCCGGTACCCGGCCTCGACCTCACGCAGCTCGTCTCACTCGATGCGCTCCGCGCCGATCTCGCGCATCCGCTTCGGCTGCTCGTGCCGGAGCCGGAGAGCGGCATCCTGCTCGGGATCGTCCTCGGCGAGCGCGCGAGCGTCTCACCGGACCTCGCGTACGCGTTCGCCGTGAGCGGCACCACGCACCTGCTCGCGATCTCCGGTTTCAACATGACGCTCGTCGGTACCGCAGTGGCCCTGGCGCTGCGCGGTCGTGCGCGTCCCACCGCGCGTGCCGTCGCGACCGTCGCGGCGATCGTGGCGTACAGCCTGCTCGTGGGCCTCGGGCCGAGCGTCATGCGCGCTGCGCTGATGGCGTCCGTCGCGTCCGTCGGCCTGGCCTCGGGCCGCCGCGCCGCGACGGCGAACGCGCTCTGCGTCGCGGTCACGGCCATGCTCTTCCTCGATCCCGCGGCGATCGCGGATCTCGGCTTCCTGCTCTCCGCCACCGCGACCGCAGGCCTCGTGCTGTGGCAGGCGCCGCTCGCGGCGCGCTTCGCGATGCTGCCCGGCGCGCTCCGCGAGGGACTGGCGACCACGCTCGCGGCCAGCGCGCCGACGCTGCCCGTCGTCGCCGCCGCCTTCGGGCGCGTGTCGCTCGTCTCACCGATCGCGAATCTCGTCGCGGTGCCGCTGTTCCCGCCGCTGATGATCACGGGCGCGGCGGCGAGCGCGCTCGGCGCGCTCTCGATCGATCTCGGGCGCCCGATCGCCCTCGTCGCGTACGGCTGCGCGCTGGCGCTGCGCATCGTCGTCGAGATGTTCGCCGCGCTGCCCATCGCGGCCGTGAGCGTTCCGTCTGGTCCCGTGACCGGCGTCGCCGTCGCGCTACTGATGATCGCGGCGGTGCGCGGTGCGCCACTGATCCGTGGGCACATCCGCCTCCCGCGGATCGCGCTGCCATCGTTCGCGGCACCGCGTGGCGCGCTGCTCGCCGTACCGGCGCTCCTCGTCGCGGGCGTGCTCGCGTGGCCGAGTGCGGAACCCGAGGTGCGCGTGCGCGCGCTCGATGTCGGGCAGGGCGACGCGTACCTGGTCGAGCTCGGCGGCGTGACGCTCCTGATCGACGGCGGTCCCGATCCCGCGCGGCTCATGGAGGAGCTCGGCGCGAGTCTGCCGCCGTGGCGACGGCGCATCGACGTCATCGCTCTCACGCACGCGCATCTCGATCACGGCGCCGGGCTCATCG
>JALYLT010000185.1 GCA_030774095.1 Chloroflexota bacterium | reverse complement strand
TGAGCCGGCAAGTCAGAGTCCGGACGCTTCCCCGCCTGGAGCTGTTCGTAGAGCGAACGCAGGAGGGGGTCTACCAGGTCAGTGGGCGCGAGGTCGGCGCGCGCGATCTCCTCCGGATATCGAGTTAATAGTGCCATGACGTAACGTTCAAAAGAAGGCGTTTGTTTCGTTGTCGGCGCCTCGCGCCGCCGCGGCGAGGGCTCGCTCTGTACCCGCGCAGTTCGCTCAGTACTCTTTCCGGCCGCCGGCAGCTTCTCTCTTAAGAACGCAGGATCGACCCCGGCGCTTCCCGCGACCTCCGACAGGTAGACCTCGCGGCGGACCGGATCGGGCTCCTCGGCGATCAGGGCCGCCGTCCGCTGGAGGAAGCGGAGCCGACCCTCGGACTGGTCGAGGCGCGAGGTCGCGCGGACCCGGTCGATCAGGAACTCGAGCAAGGGCTTTGCCTCGGTCAAAAGCCGGCGGAAGAGGTCGGGCTCCTTCCGGGCGACGTCGTCGGGGTCGAGGCCCTCCGGCAGAACGGTCACGAACAGCGACAGGCCGGTCCGGGTGCCCAATCGGCCGCCGCCGGCGCCCGATCCGAACCGGCTCAGAGCGCTCAAGAGCTCGCGACCGCGCGACTCGGCGGAGCGCTGTCCGGCCGCGTCGCCGTCGAATGCGACGATCGCCCGCTCGATCTTCATGTCGTTCAACACCCGGTACTGGTCCTCGGTGAGGGCCGTCCCCATGGAGGCGACGACGTTCGTGAAACCCGCCTGGTGGCAGGCGATGGTGTCGAAATAGCCCTCGACGATCACCGCCGTGCCCTCCTTCCGGATGGCCGCGCTCGCCTTGTCGAGCCCGTACAACGTGGCGCTCTTGTTGAACAGGAGGGTCTGGTTGGAGTTGACGTACTTGCCCTGCTGATCGTCGCGCATGGCGCGGCCGCCGAAGGCGATCGCCCGGCCACGCCGGTCGCGGATCGGGACGATAAGGCGGTCCCGGAACCGGTCCCACAGCCCCCGGTCGTTCTTGGTGACCAGCCCGGCCGCGACGGCCTCGTCCTCGCTGAAGCCCTTCTTCCGCAGGTATAGGAGGAGGCTGTCGCGCTGGTCCGGCGCGTAACCGATGCCGAATGCGTCGATCGACTCTTGGGTGATGCCGCGCTTGGCAAGGTACTCAGCGACGGACTTGCCGCGCGGCGTTCCGCGTAGCGCCTGGCGGAAGTAGAAGGTCGCCGCGTCGTTGGCCTGGAGCAGCCGGTCTTCCTGCTTTCGCTCCTCGGGCGCGCGGCGGGTGAGCTCGACGCCGGCGCGCTCGGCCAGGGTGTTCAGCGCCTCGGCGGCAGTGAGGCCTTCGCGTTTCTCGAGCCACGTGAAAATGTCGCCCCCCTCGGAACAGCCGAAACACTTGTAGGTCCGGCGCTCGGGATCGACGTGGAACGACGGCGTCTTCTCGACGTGGAACGGGCACAGACCGACGTAGCCGCGGCCAGCCTTCTTGAGTGGAACGCTCTCGCCGATCAGTTGAACGATGTCGACGCGCTCTTTTACGAGATCGAAATCACCCGGCACCGCTTACCAGTGTCGCAGGGATGGCGAGAGGCGCGCGCCGCTCAGTTCGGGAGGGTGAGCAGCTTCTCCAGCTTGCGGATGTCGACCGGCTTCGTCACGTGCTGGTCGAATCCGGCGTCTCGCGACAGACGGCGGTGGCGCGCCTCGCCGTAGCCGGTCAGCGCCACGAGCGTCGCCTTCAGCCCGAGCTCCCCGCGCATCCGCCGCGCGACCTCGTAGCCATCTAATCCGGGCATGCCGATGTCGAGCAGCACGATGTCCGGTCGATGGAGTCCCGCCTGCTCGATCGCGCTCGGGCCGTCGTGGGCCGCGCGAACGTCGTGGCCGTAGTCGCGCAGGAGCTCCGCGAGAGCGTCGGCCGCGTCCACGTTGTCGTCGACGACAAGGATCCGACGCTTCGGCAGTGCGGCGAGCCCCGCACCGATCGGATCGCAGTGCGGCACGACCTGCGATACCGCGCGGATCGGCAGGCGTGCGATGAACTCGCTCCCCTGCCCTGGCCCGTCGCTGCGCGCCTCGACGATTCCGCCGTGCATCTCGACGAGACCGCGGACGAGCGTGAGTCCGATGCCGAGCCCGCCGCGCGCGTACGCGCGCACCTCGGGTCCCTGGACGAAGAGATCGAAGACGTGATCGCGCATCGCGGGCGTGAGTCCCGCGCCGTTGTCCTTCACCGACAGGACAAGCTGCCCGGCGTCGATGAACGCGCGCAGCCAGATCCGACCGCCCACGTCGGTGTACTTCGCGGCGTTGTTGAGGAGGTTCGCGAGCACCTGCTCGAGGCGCGCCGGGTCGGCACTCAGGGTGACGGGCTCGTCCGGGAGATCGAGCGTCAATCGATGTCCGCGCTCGTCGATGACCGGCCGTGCGGCTTCAACGGCGCGCGCGACCAGCGTCGAGACGACGACCGCCTCGTGCCGGAGCTCGATCATGCCGCGCGTGATGCGTGAGACATCGAGCAGATCGTCGATCAGGCGCGTCATGTGCTCGACCTGACGCTCCACCGTCTCGCGAGCGCGCGTCACACGGAGCGGCTCGTCGCTGTGAAGACGCATGAGCTGCAGCGCGGTGGTCACCGCCGCGAGCGGATTGCGAAGCTCGTGTCCGAGCATCGCGAGGAACTCATCTTTGCGCCGGTCCGCATCGGCGAGCTGCTCCACCTTCTTCCGCAGCTCCGCCTCCGCGTGCCGGCGCTGGATCGTCTCGGCTTCCAGCGCCGCGGCCTCTTGCTGGAGCTGCGCGATGAGGCGAAACTGGGCGTCGCCCTGGAGCTGCATGTAGCTTTCGGCGGGGATCACGCCCGTGTGGATCGCCGTCATCTCGCCGAACGACTTCGCGTGCGAGGTGTCATGGAACGCCTCGATCGGATATGCGCACAGCAGCGAGAACGGCTGGCGCGTGCGGAGCTCGGTCCACAGCTCTTCGAGTCGGATGGCCGCGTCGCTGTTCCCCTCCGCCCAGAGAAGAGCGCCCATCTCGCCGCAGGCGTGGACCTGCGGCGCGCGCTCGCGCGTCCTCGTGATGAGCGTCCCGATCGTGTCGTCGAAGCGCGCCGGGTCGGGCCAGCCATCCACCATGAGCCGGCTGAGCGTGTCGCGCGCGTCGAGCGCGACATACCGGCCCTGCGCTCCCGCAGCAACGACGTCGAGGCCGCGGGCGGTGAGGCGCTGGGCCACACCGTCGCGGTGGGGCGGGGTCGCGATCAGGATGCCGGCGCTCGCGGCGCTCAGCGCCGACCCGAGGTAGTCGCTGACGCTGTCGAGGAGGTACGACTCGCTCTCGTAGAACTGGACAGCGTGGCCGTTCACGGCCACCTCGCTCGGCTGCGTTCCCTTCATCGCTTGCCGCTCCCTGCAAGTTGCACGCCTGTGCAAACACTCCCCGTGACGGTAAGTGCGGTGCAGACGCGAACCCGCCTAGAGGTGGCTCCAGGCGGCCGGGATGAACAGGCTGGTGAACGTATCCAAGGCGTACCCGTCGGTCATGCCGGCGATGTAGTCGGCAACGGCCCGCTTGGTGTTCTCGGACGCTGCGATCCGCTGATGCTCCGCCGGCATCCGGTCGGGGTGGGTCTCGAAGTACTGCAGCAGCTCCCAGAGCACCCCCTGTGCCTTCTCGTCCTCGGTCTTGGCCGGACCGGCGAGGTAGACGTTGTCGAACATGAACTTGCGCAGGGCGTTGGTGGCCTCGAGCACCTCGTCGCTCATCGTCACCTCGGGCTTGGCATAGGAGGTCACGACGACGTCGTAGATCATCGTGTCCAGCCGCTCGGCCCGATCGTTCCCGAGCGCGGAACGGATGTCCTGGGGGAGATCGGCCTCGGTGATGATCTCGGCCCGCATCGCGTCGTCGATGTCGTGGTGCAGGTACGCGACCTTGTCGGCATAGCGGACGACCCAGCCCTCGGGCGTCTCCGGCTCGCCCCACGCCGCGGTCTCGAGGCCGCCTTCGGTCGGCGAGCTGTGCTTGAGGATGCCGTCGCGCGTCTGCTTCGTGAGGTTGAGACCCGCGCCGTTCTGCTCGAGCTTCTCGACGATCCGCACGCTCTGCTGGTTGTGGCGGAATCCCTCCGGCAGGAACCGCGCGAGCAGCTCCTCGCCGATGTGGCCGAACGGGGTGTGCCCGATGTCGTGCCCGAGGGCCATCGCCTCGACGAGATCCTCGTTGAGCCGCAGCGCACGCGCGATGGCGCGGCCGATCTGGTTCACCTCGAGGATGTGCGTCAGGCGCGTGCGGTAGTGATCGCCGACGGGAGCGAGGAAGACCTGCGTCTTGTGCTTCGTGCGCCGGAACGCCTTGCTGTGGATGATGCGGTCGCGGTCCACCGCGAAGGCGGTCCGCGTCGGCGACGACTCGTCCGGCTTATCGCGCCTGCCGTCGGCGCTCTTCGTCGCGTATGGCGCGAGGGTCGTGCCCTCGAGCTCCTCGGAGCGCTCGCGGATCCGCAGCGAGGCGACGCTGCGGTCCCGTGACAGCTTCGCACCGCGCTCAACTTTGGTGGCCATATGAGCGCTAAGACTACGTGGTCGGGGAACAAACCTATCGGAGCCACTTAGCCAGGACGGCAGCGACCAAACCGGGCGTCGAGATGATCAAAGCAGTCAGAACGAAGAAGAAGGCATCGGCGAGATAAGCCCCGTTGCGTGGCGGTTCGCCGAAGTGGCGCAGCGACTCTCCGATGACGCGCGCACTGAGAACCGTAACTCCGAGCCCCCATC
>JALYLT010000184.1 GCA_030774095.1 Chloroflexota bacterium | reverse complement strand
GCTCCCGCGCGGCGCTACGTCGCCGGCGCCAGCGCGGATACGGTCTCCCGCCGTTGTTCGCCCCGCGCCATGACCGGCCGTGAGGAATGTGTCGGGATCTGCTTTCGGTAGAGTCCGACCGACATGAAAGTCTGGAAGAAGACGTCGCCCGAACTGACGGCGGCCTTCGACAAGGCCGTGCCGGCGTCGCCGACCGTCACCCGCCGGCCGATGTTCGGCTACGCAAGCGCATTCGTGAACGGGAACATGTTCGCCGGCACGTTCCAGGACGCGATCGTCGTGCGCCTCGCTGAGACCGACCGGGCCGCGCTACTCAAGCTGAAGGGCGCCGCTCCGTTCGCACCGATGGGCCACCCGATGAAGGAGTACGTCGTCGTCCCTCCGTCGATCGTCGCCAACCCGAACGCGCTAAGCGCGTGGATCGAGCGCGGCCACCGCTATGGCGTGACGTTGCCGGCAAAGAGCGCAACGAAAACTGGCAGCGCACGCAAGACGGCCGCAGCGAAACAGACGACAGCGCCGAAGCGGGCTGCGACGACCAAGTCGGCCCGCGGTCGCTAGGGCCGCCCCGCGGCGGTCGAGCAAGCGGGCGGTAGGCGTTCGTATCGGCTAGGTCAAAAGCCCGCCTGACGCCCGGGCGCGGCACCGATGATGCGAGCCCTTATTGCATGAAGCCATGGCAGGCAGCTGGGGTGACCTTGGCTGATTGGCGCCGAGCTCGCCGCGCAGTCGTTGGCCTCATCGCCGATCTCGTCTGGCGGGGTCGGGGCTCGAAGGAGGGTCGCCGGTCCGAGCGCGACGCCGCGATGCAGAGGCTCAGCGGAATCGCAGAAGGCGATCCCGAGTCGACCCGATACGGCATCGATCTCGCGCACGGCGACGAGCGGGCGAACGACTAGCGTCAGCCGCCTTTCGGGTCTGGGCTCACGCGGGAGCTGCAATTAGGTGAAGTTCCCGGCCATTTGGAGCGATTAGCGCTTCGTCAATGAGGCGGTTTCGGAGCGGCAACCGTCCATCTGTGTAACGGAGCCGCGGCTTGCGCGTCCGGATTCCTCGAGTTTTTGGCTCAGTAATACGTCCGCAGCCCCGCAAGCAGGCTGCCTGGGATCGTGGCGTCCGCGATGGCGCGGAAGTACGCGTCGTCCGGCATGAAGGTGTCGAGTGGCACGACGTCGCCGTGAGGGACGAACGGGATGCTGTTCCCGAGCTCCTCGGTTCCGTGCACGCGCTCCAACGATGAAACGATGTCGGGCCAGCCCAACACCGACGAGCTGATCGTCGGATCCGGCAGAACGACGGCACGCTGCACGGAGCCCACCGATACCGAGCTCACATTCGGGATCGTGCGCAGCATCTCGAAGACGCCGTAGCTCGGCCGGCCATCAGCGATCACGAGTCGAACGTCACTCTCGGTCGCCTCGATGAGGTTGCGATATGGATCACTGTTCCGGTGCGACAGCACCAGGAGGTCGGCCTTTAGCCCCTCGCGGACGCGGCCGATACGATCCGCGAGGCCGAGCGCGTCGGCAGGGACGGACGTCGCCATCTCACAGATCTCACGGTCCGTAAACAGACGCCCGAGACGCTCGTGATTCCAGAGATCCACCACCTTCAACTCACCGAGGAGATTCTTTGAGCCCGAGATCGACCAATCCGGACCGATGCAGATGGGCAGCCCGGCCTCCTTCGCGGCCGCGACGTCGGTCGTCTGGCCGTAGAGCCAGAGGTTCGACTGCGGCGACCATACAAGCGCTCCTCCCCTGCTCGCCCAGCGTCGAAAGCGCGCGGGATCGAGCGCGTTGGCGTGGATCCCGATCATTCGCGGGCCGATGCAGCCATTGTCGAAGAGCTCGTCGAACTCACGACCGAGATCGGGGTCGCGCCCCTCCGCGAAGTGATGAATGACCGTGGTCCCGGCTGCCATGCGTTGCCGGAACAAGGCGAACGGGTCCGCGACGCTTGGTCTCACAACGAAACTCGAGGCGACTGGCCGTCCGTCCCGCTGTTCGTCTTCGACATGACGCAGCAGATGGCCTTCGCGGAACGGTGCGCCGAATGTCGCACTCGAGAGACCCTGCAGCGTCGTCACGCCACCGGCCAGCGCCTTGAGCTCCACAAACTTCATCGACTCCTCTTTGGCGAAGCGCCAATACGCGTCGATCGGTGAATCGGGGAACCCACCGTTCTGCCAGAGCATCGCGTCCGGTTGCCACTCTGCGCGGCTCGCATAAGGCGTCGAGCGCTGGGGCGTCCACAGCGACCGCAGATCGAAGTAGGGATGGTTGTGCATGTCGACGAGCCCGGGATAGATATCGCCACCGCTCTCGATATGGGCCGCCTCGGCGTAGCCCGCGGGAACGGGCGCGCCGGCGGACCTCACCGCCTCGATGACCCCGCGCTCATCGATGTAAACGGCGCCGTCCTCGATGACCGGGACGACGGCGTCGAAGGTCACGATGCGGCCGGTGAGGACGCGGCGCGTGCGCTGAACCCGCTGCCATGACGCCTGCCGTAGGCGGTACGACACCTCGCCGCCACCCAGGTAGAGGGCAGCCACAAGGCCAACACCGCCCATCCCCTTGAGGAAGGTCCGCCGTGACAGGGTGCGTCTCGGACTCCGCGGGGGCGTCACGGGGAGCTCGTCATCTTGCTGTGGGCGACCTCGGGCTCGAACCGAGGACCTTCTCCGTGTAAAGGAGACGCTCTGACCAGCTGAGCTAGTCGCCCATCATGAGTATGACGGCGCTCGACGCTCGATCGCGAGCCAGGGCATCGGCGGCAACGGAAAGAGCCGCACGTTGCGACCAGCGAGCACCAGCGCGTCGGCGATGCCCTCCAGCCGACCGAGCTGCGTCGCGAAGAAATCCATCCGCTCGGAGTCGCGCTCGCCGAGCGGCCACTCTTGACCACCCCGGCGCGCGATCATTTGCCACAGTTGGAAGTAGTCGCGGGTGATGTCGTCCGCGCGCTCAGCGAGCTGCACCTGGTAACGGCAGCGCGACAGGCGAAGGCTCGCCGTCTCGAACGACGACAGGCGGCCGAGCGCGGCGAGGAAGTCGGCGCGCAGGCGGATCGACTCCTCGCTGGTCGGAAGCGCGCGCGAGCGCCGGTATGTGCGGGCGCGGAGCTTCGCCTGCACCGATAACTCGCGGTGTCGCTCGTCGAGTCGCTTGTGGAAGCGCTCGCCGCCGACCGCGATCGTCGACCAGATGACCGGTGCGCGTGGTGGCATGTCGCTCGCGATTATCCTGCCGGCGATGGAGTGTTCAAGGCTTTCGGGCGCGGCGATGGCGTGAGATAATGAACGAAACCGCCCTCATCAACGAGCTCCTCACGGGCGAGCGCACGATCGCCGTCGTTGGCTATTCCACCGATCCCACACGGCCGAGCAACTCAGTGTCGCGTTACCTGCGCGGCAAGGGGTTCCGGATCGTTCCCGTCAATCCACGGCTGCGCCGCGCGATCCTCGACGGCGAGCAGTCATACGACCATCTCGTGGACATCCCGACCGGAACGCCTATCGATTTCGTCGACGTGTTTCGACGCGGCGAGTTCCTCGACGCGGTCGTCGACGACGCGGTGGCGGCGAAGGTCCCGGCCATCTGGTTCCAGCTCGATCTCGGCAACATCGATGCGGCGCGACGCGCCGAAGCCGCAGGTCTCCGCGTGGTCTGGGATCGCTGCACGGCCATCGAGCATCGGCGCCTCGGCTCTGGTTAGCGCGTCACCAACGGCTTCGTGGCGTGAGGCTGATCTCCTTCGACACGTCCTCGCCCGCGGCCACGCGTGACCAGAACGGGTCGAGCTCGACTCTGGAGTTCGCCTGACGCACAAGCGCGATGAGCGGCGCGAAGCTCCGCAAGCGATACGGCTTCGTGTTCACTTTCACCGTGGAGTCGCGACCGCGCGCGACGAAGAACGGTGCCGACACGCCGGAGTGCGCGCCCGGGTAGCGCTTCGCATCGATCCGCTGGAGCGAGCCGACCGGGACCCGCTCCTGGTGTAAACCGAAATTCGTCCGGAACACGAGTGCGTCGCCTTCGAGCCCGAGCGTCGTGAAGTAGGCCTGGTTCACGACGATGAGGATGTTCACGGCCAGCAGCAGCAACCCGATCATGATCATCACGGGATCGCCGCTGCTCGCTCCGAACACCAGGACCGCGAGTGCCGCGAGCGGGAAGAACGTGACCGAGGGCCACAGCAGCGCCAGGTCGGGCCGGACCTGAGTCACCGGCCGAGTCTAGGCCGAGCGTCAGATCGCATCGATGGCCAGGCGGCGCTCGACCTCGTCGAGCGCGGCGCGGACGCGCGGATCGTCTTCGTCGTCGGCGAGGCGTGCGTGATAAAAGTCGCGAAGACGCCGAAGTCCGTCACGGATCGCGAGGGGCACGTACCCGAGATCGGCGGTCTGGCTTGCGATACGGAACTCGAGCTCCGCCGCGCGGTAGCAGTTGCGGCAGACGAACACCGGCCGCTCGACCCCGTTGTCGAGCACGCGCGCCGGATGCGCGTCCGCACTGATGTCCTCGGCTCGGCAGCGTGGACAGCGGTAGAGGGCCATCGTGCCGATTCTCGTTCTTGTCGCACGAAATAGCAGGCCGTTGACGCTTTTGTGTGACAACACAGGCGGGACGTTCTATGCGTAGATAGCGGGATGGGAAAAGGTTGGGCAAAGGGGTTGACGGCGGCCACGGATCCGCGTGTAGCACGCAGGGCCGAAGGGCATCGGGGAAAGCTCTATGTCCGCCGCACTCCATTGGAGAAACTCAAGTGGA
>JALYLT010000183.1 GCA_030774095.1 Chloroflexota bacterium | reverse complement strand
CTCCTTGAGATCGGCGACCCCGCGTCGTTCGAGATCCGCTACCGGAACAAGTCCGGGCTGGCCGACGCGGTGTTCGGCGTCTACGTCTACCGCGACGACGGCACCGGCATCTACGGTACGAACACGATGCTCGACGACGTCGCCGTGCCGCTGCGTGAGGAGGGCGTCGTGCGCTTCGCGATGGACTCGCTCGCGCTCCTGCCCGGCGCGTACGACGTCGATGTCGCCGCGACCGACCGCTCCGACCGCCACTACGACTATCACCAGAAGGCGCTCAACTTCCGTGTCGTCGGCTCGTCGCGCGAGGTGGGCATCGCGCGCCTCCCACACCGCTGGGAGTTCGAATAGCAGGTGCATTGACCGCCGCGGCGAGGTAAGGAAGAATTGGGCAAGTAAGGAGTACACGGAATGGTAAGAGCCCGCATTACGTCAAAAGGCCAGGTAACGCTCCCCGTTGAGGTCCGCCGCCGGTACAAGCTCGAAGCCGGTGACGAGATCGCCTTTCAGATGGAAGACGGTGGCCTGCGAATCTTGCCCTTGAAGAAGCGTCGTTTGACTGAGTTCCGTGGCATGTTCCCAGCCACGAAGCCGTACATCGGTGTCGAAGCGACACGCAATGAAATCGCGCGCCAGCTTGGTGAAGAACTCGAGCGGAAGATCCGTAAGCGTTGAAAACGGCCTGGCTCGACGCGAATGTGCTTGTTCGCGTTCTGACCAATGAACCGGCGGACCTCGCACAGAGGGCGCAGGCGCTGATGGCACGCGCACAGAAGGGCGACGTCCTGCTCGTGCTCCCGGTCGTCGTCGTTGCTGAGGTCGTGTGGGTCTTGGGCCGCTATTACTCGTACGACCGAAGTCGTATCGCGCTTGGGCTCCGTGAGCTAGTTACGGCAGATGGAATCGCAGCAGAAGGCGCGGAGGATGTACTTGATGCGCTCGCACTCATGGTCGACCACGCAGTCGATTTCCCGGACGCGTATCTCGCTGCCGCGGCCAACCGTCGCGGCGAATCGGTGGCCTCGTTCGACGCGGACTTCAAGAAGCTTGGCGCGAAAGTCGTCGCGCTTTAGCCAATGAGGTTTGTGACGCTCACCGAGCTCCATCGCGACACAGATCGATACTTGAATGCCGTCGTCAGGACGCGTCGGCCGATCATGGTCACGCGCTACGGTCGGCCTGTGGCGCTGCTCATGCGGGTCATCCGAGCCTCAAAGCCTCTGAGTCGCAGTCGGACGCGCCGCGCTCAATGACAACGCAGCAGCCGGTCGACCTCGACGCGATCCTTGCCGAAGTCCGCGCGCGCGTCCGGAAGAAACGCGAGAGCGGCGCGTACGGCCCCGATCTCGACGCCGCGCTCACGCTGCCGCTGCCCGGCGGACGGCCGATCTTCAGCGAGGAGCTGAAGGATCCCTTTCAGGCGCTCCCCGAGGTCCTCGACGAGGACGTCACGTACGACCCGAAGAGCCGCAAGCGCTACGTCGGCCCGGTCATCACCCTCGCGCGGCGCACGCTCATCGGCCTCCTGCGTTGGTGGCTGGCCGCGATCACCGAGCGGCAGGAGCGCGTCAACCAGCTCGTGGCGCGCGCGCTCTTCGACTTGCGCGACCGGCCGACCCCGGGGCTCGAAAAGCGGCTGCGCAAGCTCGAGCAGTGGCACGAGGACTTCGTCGCCGAGAACCTCCACTCCGTCTATTTCCAGGCGCGCTTCGGCGGCGATGAGCCCGTCATCCGCCGGCAGTCGGAAGCGTTCGCGGAGCTCTTCGCGGGCCGCAAGCGGGTCGTCGATCTCGGCTGCGGCCGCGGCATCTTCCTGGGCCTCATGAAGGACAAAGGCGTCGGCGCGTACGGCGTCGACCTCGATCCGCGAATGGTCGAGCAGTGCGCGGAGCGCGGGCTCGAATGCGTGCAGGCCGATGCGCTCGGCCATCTCCGCTCGCTGCCCGATCGTGCGCTCGACGGCCTCTACGCGCGCCACATCGCCGAGCACGTGCTGCCCGGCGAGCTCGTCTCGATGCTGCGCGAGGCGCGCCGCGTTCTCTCGCCGGGTGCGCCGCTCGTGTTCGTCACGCCGAACATCGCGACGCTGACCGTCGGCGCGCATTCGTTCTGGCTCGATCCCTCTCACGTGCGCCCGATCCCGCCCGAGCTCTTCCGCTTTTACCTCGAGGTCGAGGGCTTCGTTGACGTCGACGTGCGCACTTTCGAGCCGAGCGAGAAGCGGCTCTCGGAAGATGTGGGCGACGTCACGGTGCGCGAGAACGTGAAGCTGCTGAACGAAACCCTGTTCGGCGACCGCGACTACGCCGTCGTCGGACGCGCCCCGGCATGACCGCGGTCCATCAATTCCATCCGGTGCTCGCGCCCAGCGACGCGATCAGCAACCACGTCTTCGCGCTGCGCGATCGCCTGCGCTCCTGGGGCTACGAGTCGGACGCGTACGCCGTGGACGCGAAGCCCGGTGTGGAGAGCGAGGCGCTCTCGTACCGCCGGCTGTTCCGGGCGGTGCGCCCCGAGGACACGCTCATCCTGCATTTCTCGATGGGCAACGAGGTCTTCGACCAGCTCATCAAGATCCCCGCGCGTCGGGTGCTCGTGTACCACAACATCACGCCGCCGGAGTTCTTCAGCGGCATCAACGATCACGCGGCGGCGTTCGCGCGCCTCGGCCTGCGGCAGCTTGAGCAGATCGCGCCGGCCATCGAGCTCGCCCTCGGCGTCTCCGCGTTCAATCGCCAGGACCTCGACGACATGGGTTTTCGGAGGACCGCGCAGGTGCCGATCCTCATCGACTGGAAGCGCTATGACACGGCGCCCGACCCCGCGGTTCTCGCGCGCTGGAGCGTGTTCGGGCGCAAGCTGCTGTTCGTCGGCCGCATCTCGCCGAACAAGCGGCACGATGACCTGCTGCGGATGTTCGCGTACTACCGCGCCGTCATCGACCCCGAGGCGCAGCTGCTGCTGGTCGGGTCATACCGCGACCACCGCGGGTACTACGCGCGGCTGCGCGAGCTTCAGCGCGCGCTCGGACTCGACACCGCGGTGACCTTCACTGGCGGAGTGAGCCAGTCAGAGCTGTGCGCGTACTACCGCCAGGCCGACACGTTCGTGTCGCTGTCCGAGCATGAAGGCTTCGGCGTGCCACTCCTCGAGGCGATGCGATTCGACCTGCCGGTGGTCGCGTACGACGCCGCGGCGATCGGCGAAACGGTCGGCGGCGCCGGGGTCCTCCTGCACGACCGCGATCTCGCGCAGGCCGCGGAAGCCGCTGCGCTGGTGAGTGAGGACACGGCGCTTCGTGCGAAGCTGGCCGCCGCGGGAAGGACGCGAGTTGCCGACTTCGACACCGACAAGGTCGCGCAACGTACGCGCGAGGTGCTCGCCCTCTAGCGTCGGGCTGGCGGCTCAGCGATCGAGTACTCATCGTTATGTAACTCGACCACTGCACCCGGCTCGATCGCGAGGTACACGAGTTCGACGTCTCTCGCGCATGTCACGCGCAGGGCCTCTGCTGAGGTGGTCCGGAGTCCCGGCGTGAGCACCACAATCGCGTTCACGCCTGGCGCGCGCTTGCGTCGAAGTGTCGTGCGGTACGGATCCCGGTCGTGGAACCATGTCCGGTACTCAGGCAGGTAATACCGAACGAGTAGGAAGTCCTCGCGCGCAAGGAGCAGCGTGGTGCTCGCCGGGTAGTGCTCGCGCACGTAGCTCACGCGCGAAGCCAGCTCCCAGTCATGCCGGGCGATCGCGGCCGCGGAGAACGGAGCTGACCCGGTCGTGAACACCAAAGTGGGCACGACGATGCTCGCGGCGAACCCCAGGCGGAGTGCACCCTGAGGCGCCGCGATCGCTCGGTCGATGGCGACCGCGGCGACCACATACAGGGCGGGAAGGATGGAGAGGACGTAGCCCCACTCACCGATGTGCAGCACGACGTAGAGCACGATCGCCGGGGCGATCCAGGCCACGAGCAAGGTCTCTGATTGCCCGACGCTCATTCGGCGCTGGCGGAGCGCGCGGTGACCGTTGAGCAGAGCGAGTGCGACGATGGGCAAAACGAACAGACCAAGGCCCCAGGCGATCGCGTACAGCGTGGTCGAAAGGTTCGTGCCCAGCGCGGGCAGTCCCTGCGCGAGCACCGAATGCGTCGCGCGCACGAAATCGGTCTGTCGGAGCACGGCGTCGACGTACGCGAAGAGCCCGTCGGACAGCGCCGCGGTCGGGACCAGCCACGTGAGACAGCCGAGCGACAACGCTCCGGCTGCGGCCGCGCGACCGCGCCAGCGGAGCGGCCACACCGTCCACGCCCACGCGAGCGCGAAGATCAGGAACAGGTCCTGGCGGAACCCGGTGATCGCGCCGAAGGCTGCACTCGCGATCAGCGCCGCGGTCGTGCCGCGGCCGCGGGCCTGAGCGAAGCATGCAGCGAGCACGATCGAGAGCAGGCCGAGCAGCGCATACGGATATGCGATCTCGCTGTATAGCCAGACCAGCGGATTGAGCGCGAAGCCCAACGCGACGAGTACGGAGGTACGTTCCGATGCGAACCGGCGAGCCAGCACGAAAAGGGCGCCGGCGGCGAGCGCGGTCGCGACCATCGAGGTAAGCACGAGCGCGCTGTTGCTGTCGGCGGTGAACTGGCGGGCGACGGCGGTGGTCGCGACGTAGAAGATGTAGCCGGGCGGATGTGGGCGCTGGCTCGCGGTCACGTAGTCGACGTGAAAACCGTTCTCAAGGGCACGGGCGTACAGGACGGAGTCCCAGGCCCACAGCTGTGCTGACGTAA
>JALYLT010000182.1 GCA_030774095.1 Chloroflexota bacterium | reverse complement strand
GGTCTCATCGTCGCGCAACCCGCCCTTATCGGCGGGCTCGCGGGTGACCCAAGCGGTGGCCACATCGGCCAGCACTTCCGGGAGCCAGAGCACCGCGTCCACGACCTCGCGTTCGGATTGCTCCTCGCGACGACGGCCGTCGGGATGGTCGTCCAGGTGCGCTGGTCCGCGAAGAACGTCGCAGGCCAGCTCATGGCGGTCACGCCGATCCTCGCCCTGGTGCTCGCCGCCGTCGTAACGGATCGGCGGGTCCTGGCGATCCCGTGGGTAGTCGTCGGCGCACCGACGATCGTTGCGACGATGCTGCACCCACGCCTATTCGGCTCCGCGGGCAGGACGCGCGTCGCACCCGCGCTGATGGCCCTCATCGCCATCGCGGCAGTCCCGCTGGTCGCGTTAGCGCTGAGCAACATCGGTCTGCAGCGAAGTGGCACCGGTGATCACGCGGCGCTCGGCCATTACGGCTACATGGCGGCGTTCGGCCTGACGATCCTGGGCGTGGGCACGACCTCGAGCCTGCGCCTTGCGGGCTGGAGACTCACAGCGTGGGTCACGGGCGCGCTTGCGATCCTGATGGGGACGGCATCGCTTGTTTTCGCTGACGTCGAGGGCAGTTTCGGTCCGGCGTGGGCGCTGGCGGCGGTCGGATGGGGCGCCGTGTTTATCGCGGTCGCTGAGGCGCTTCGTCGCGGCGATCGACGCTCGACCTAGCGCGAAGCCTCCCAGGCCGCGACCTTCGCCACATACCGTGCCGGTTCGCCCTCGAATGAGCGTTTGCATCCCGAGCTGCAGAAGGCGTACGTCTTTCCGGCGTGCTCGGTCGTGAGCCCATGACCGCGTTGCTCGTCTACGTCGACGATCATGTCGCACACCGGATCGAGGATCGAGACACCCTCTTTGTGCGCTCCCGCCGCGTCGCGCTCCGCGTCCAGGACGGCGACCGCCTCGGGATGAGCGTCGCTCAGGCAACAGCGACACGACGCGTACCAAGCGCGCACTCCCGCATCGATCTCGATCCCGCCGGGCGCTGGATTCCCGTGATGCGTCTCGCTCATACCGCCTCCTAGTCGATCTTCGCGGTGCGCAGGCGAAGCGAATTCGTCACCACCGTAACTGACGAGACCGCCATCGCCGCGGCGGCGAGCACCGGCGACAGCAGCCAGCCCGTGAACGGGTAGAGCGCGCCGGCCGCGAGCGGTATCAACGCGACGTTGTAGAAGAACGCCCAGAACAGGTTCTGGCGGATCGTCGCGACCGTTCGCCGCGCGAGGCGGAGCGCGCGCGGCACTCCGCGCGGGTCGCCACCAACAAGGACGATCTCCGCGGTCGCGATCGCGACATCCGTGCCGCTCCCGATCGCGATGCCGAGGTCCGCGCGCGCCAGCGCGGGTGCGTCGTTCACGCCGTCGCCGACCATCGCGACGCGGTGCCCCTGTTCCTGGAGCTCGGCGACGATCTGTGCCTTGGCCTCGGGCAACACTTCGGCTCGCACATCGTCGATGCCGAGCTTCTTCGCGATCGCTTCAGCTGTTCGCTGCGTGTCGCCCGAGATGAGCAGCGTGCGCGCGCCGAGCGCCTTGATCTCTCTGATCGCGTCGGCCGCTGCGGCCTTCGGAACGTCAGCGGCCGCGAGGACCGCGCCGGGCTGTCCGTCGATAGTGGCGACGAGCGTCGTCCGTCCCTCGGCCTGGTGGTGCCCAAGCATCCCGTCGCCGAGACCCGCGAAGCCATGCGCGCGAGCGAGCGCGGCGTTGCCGATCCAGATGTCATGGCCCTCCACGACGGCGTGGACACCGCTGCCCGCGATCGCCTCGAACGTCGTTGGCTCGGTGAGCTCGAGCCCCTTTGCGCGCGCGTGCTCGACGACCGCGGCCGCCAGTGGATGCTCCGACCGGAGCTCCGCGCTCGCGATGAGGCGCAGTGCTTCCTCCTCGCCGATCTCCGCGCAGGTGACCCAGTCCACCACCTCGGGCCGCCCCACGGTGAGCGTGCCAGTCTTGTCGAACGCGACGACGTCGATCTTCTGCGCCATCTCGAGCGCCTGAGCGTTCTTGATGAGGATGCCTCGCGTCGCTCCGCGGCCGGTGCCGACCATGATCGCCGTCGGGGTCGCGAGGCCGAGCGCGCACGGGCACGCGATGATCAGGACCGCGATGAACGCGGTCACGGCGTACGCGAAGTGCGGCTCGGGTCCGTAGATCCACCACACGACCGCCGCGGCCGTGGCGACCGCAAACACGACCGGCACGAAGACGGAGGCGACGCGGTCGACAAGACGCTGGATCGGCGCTTTCGAGCCTTGCGCCTCCTCCACCAGCCGCACGATCTGCGCGAGCGCGGTGTCCGCGCCGACCCGCGTGGCGCGAAAGCGCAGCGTGCCGCTCGTGTTCATCGTTCCGCCCGCGACCTCATCGCCAGCGCTCTTATCGACCGGGATGGATTCGCCGGTGAGCATCGCTTCGTCGACGGCCGAGTCGCCCGCGATGACGAGGCCATCGGTAGCGATCGTCTCGCCGGGACGCACGATGACGACGTCGCCGACCTGCAGCTGATCGATCGGCACGTCCTCCTCAAGACCGCCCGGACGCCGGACGCGGGCCGACTTTGCGCCGAGCGCAAGCAGGCCGCGGATCGCGTCCGACGTGTGTGCGCGCGCCCGCGCCTCGAGGTAGCGACCGACGAGGACGAGCGCGACGATCACCGACGCGGTCTCGTAATAGAGGTATTGATGCGGCTCGAGACCCGCGTTGAAGAAGACCTGCGGAAGGAACGTTGCGACCACCGAGATCCCGTACGCCGCGGTCGTGCCGACGACGATGAGCGTGTTCATGTTCGCCTGCCGGTGGCGGGCGGCGCCCCAGGCGTTCACGTAGAAAGGCGCCGCGGCCCAGAGCTGCACCGGGGTCGCGAGCGCGAACATGAGGTACGCGCGCCACGGCTCGTGCTGGATCCCCGCGATCACGAGGTCGGCCATGGAGACGATCATCGTCAGCGAGCCGAGCACGGCCGCGACGCTGAGACGGCGCCGCAGCGATACGAGCTGCGCGCGCCGCGCGGCGCGCTCCTGGTCCTCGACGGCGGCGCGCTCCTTCTGATCGCCGCTCAGTGCGAGCGCGCCGTAGCCCGCACGCTCGACCGCGCGCAACAGCGCGGGGAAGTCGGCGCGCGTCGGATCGAGCTGCACGCTCGCGCGCTCGGTGGCGAGATTCACGTCTGCGCTCTTCACGCCGCTCACGCCGCGCAGCGCCGATTCGACGTTGGCGACGCACGACGCGCAGGTCATTCCGGTGATCGCGAGGTCGCGCCGGTCGAGGCCTTCTACCCCCTCCCCAGGGGGGTGGGTGGTGGTGGTCATACGACCAGTCTAACGACGGCGACCACCCAAACGGCCGCTAGAGCATCGCGCCGCAGCGGGGACAGCATCCGGCCCGTTCGGACGCGCTGGCGCCGCAGGAACGGCACAGGAGCATCCCGGTGGCGTCCGTGTGGATCGTGCGGCGGCTTTCGAGCAGCCCGAACCAGACGACGTCCATCAGCGCTCCCCGGCGCTCGCCCGGAGCGAGCGGGCGATGGCCCGGATCAGCTCGAGGTCGTCGAGCCCGGGATCCACGTCGCTGGCGTATGGGCGCAGACGGTCTGCGAGCTGCTTCGCGACGCGCGCGCGGTGATCGGGCGCGAGCTTCGCCTCGCGCGCGACGAACTCACGTACCAGGCGCTGCGCCTCACCCGGGAGGCCGCGGACCTCGACCTGCGCGCCGGCGCCGAGCGGCGTCACCGTTCGCAGCGAGAAGTAGTCGAGCCGCGGACGCGGCGCGCGGACCACGAACGTGCCCGCCGCGAGATCGCCGAGGCGCTGCGAGCGCGGCGAGATCACGATCGCGAGCAGCCCGAAGCCGTAGAAGCCCGGGAGAAAGTCGACGACGCGGACGAGATTGCGGACGAGCACCGCGGTGAAGCCCGCAGGCGCGCCGTCGTCGGCGATGACGCGAAGTCCGAACATCCGCTTTCCGATCGTCTGTCCGTTCCCGAGCCACTCGAGAAGGATGAAATAGCTCCACGCGACCACGAACGTGAGGAGCACCGCCACCCCGAAGTACGGCGTCGCGTACTCGAAGCCGACCTCGGTCGCGAACAGGTTGAACATGAAGAACGCGCCGATGAAGATGAGCGTGGCGAGGATGAAGTCGACCAGCGCGGCGAACCCGCGATTCCCGCCACCGGCGAGGTCGTAGCGGAGGACGACGTGATCGGCGGTCTCGACTTCGAGCCGCCCGAGCGAGACGGCCATCGGCACATGGTACGTTCGCGGGCATGACGATCGACCGCTTCATCGAAGACCGCCGGGCCCGCTGGGCGCGGCTCGGCCAGCTCGTCAGCGCGGCGCGGGGTCGCGTGGCACGCCTGAGCGCGGACGACGTCGTGGAGCTCGGCCGGCTGTACCGCGTGACCACCAGCGATCTCGCGATCGCGCGACGCGACTTCGGACGCGACGTCGCCACCGAGCGACTCAACGATCTCGTCGCCGCCGCGCACGCGCTCGTCTACAGCGAGGCGCCGACGAGCGGCCGGCGGCTGCGGCGATTCCTCCTCCAAGAGCTGCCCGCGACGGTCCGCGCGAATCTCCCGTGGACAGGCGTCGCCTTCGCGATCTTCATGGTCTTCGCGCTGGTGCTGTACGTCGTCGGACTGCTGCTGCCGGACGTCGCCGCAAACGCGCTGCCCGAAGAAACACGCGAGCAGCTGGCGCGGCGGCAGCTTTGGACCGACCTCCCCGAGGGCTTCCGACCGATCGCCGGTCCGCTGATCATCGTGAACAACGTTCGCG
>JALYLT010000181.1 GCA_030774095.1 Chloroflexota bacterium | reverse complement strand
CGCTCCGGGATCACGGCGAAGGTCGTGATGTGTGCCTCGTCGAGCGCGAGCCAGAGACCGGCGTAGGCGACGATGCGCTCGCCTTCGCGCGCGACGATGTAGTGCGCGTTCTTGTTCTGCGTGAGCTCGTGCTTGAACGCGTTCGCCGGCCAGGGGACGGGGAACGAGGCGTTCTCGACGAGCTGCACCGCGGGGATGTCCTCGGCGGTCATGTCCTCGATGACGATCGGGAAGGTGGCGACCATCTCTCTAGTGTCGCTTGGGAAGGCCAAGGGCGACATCGTCGGCCGGGGGCGGGGCGAACGGCTGGTCGAACGACGTGCGGATGGACGGCTGCTTGACGTAGATCGGCTCGATCTCGCCGAGCTTCGCCTGTGGCGTCGTTTCGAGGGCGAGCCAACCGAGCTCGGCCAGGTATCCGGCGCGGCGCATCCGCGACGCCGGCGACGCGAACAGCGCTTTCGGGCCGAGGAGGTCGCGCAGCGTCTGCTCGGTCTCGGCGCCGATCTCGCCCACGAAGAGCGTGTGCGTGCCGATCTGGCGGCAGAGCTCCGGCAGCCTCGCGGCGATGAATGGCGAGCGGCGCTGCCACTTGCGGTTCCGCTCCTGATAGAACGCGGCGTAGAACTCGTTGCGCCCGGCGGGCAGCAGCGGGCAGGTGCGCTGCTTCGAGGCGGCGTGCGGGTACGCGAGCACATCGAGGGTCGAGATGCCGACCATCGCCGCGCCCGCGCCGCGGGCGATGCCCTGCGCCGCCGCGATCGCGATGCGCAGTCCGGTGAACGAGCCGGGTCCCGTCGCGACCGCGACCTTGTCGATCGACGCGAGGGTGATGCGCGTGCGCGCGAGCAGACGCTCGATGGTCGGGAACAGCTCGTCCGCATGTCGGCGCTGCGCGTGCCAGGTCTCCTCGGCGAGGACGTCGCGGCCGTCATAGAGCGCGACCGAGGCCCACTCGGTCGACGTGTCAAGCGCCAAGAGAGTCACGGAAGCCCTCCAGGAGCTCTGCCGACCGCGGACCGGTCGCGCGCATTGCGACGGACCGCTTGGTATCGGCGATGTGCCCGAGGTGGACGTCGAGGCGATCGAGCGGCAGCGCCTCGCCCGCGCGATCGGGCCACTCGATGACCGTCATGCCGCCGGCGTCGAGCGTTTCTTCCCAGCCGGTCGTGCCGAGATCCTTGCCCTCGAGGCGATAGAGATCGAGATGAAAGAGCGGAAGCCGGCCGCCGAAATGTTCGTGCAGGATCACGAACGTGGGGCTCGAGACATCGGAAGCGTCCAGTCCGAGCCCGGTCGCGATCCCTTTCGCGAGGACGGTCTTCCCCGCCCCGAGCTCGCCCCACAGCGCGACGACATCGCCCGGACGCGCGAGTCGCGCGAGACGCTCGCCGACGCGTTCGGTGTGAAGCGACGAGTGGCTCACGAGCTCCACGGCCGCCCCGTCGCTACGCGGGACGCCCGTCCGCCGCTCCGCGCTCGAATTTGCGGCGCTCAAGGACGAGGCGAATGGTAAGCCCGAGGAACGATCCGAAGAGCGCGGCCCAGATGAGAAGCCAGCCATCTCGCGGCGGGACACCGAGGAAGTCGAGCGGACCGAACGGAAGCTGCAGCGCCCACGCTCCGAGCGGGATGATGGCGAGCAGTCCAGCGATCGTGCGCCGACGCTCGAGCCGCTTGCGATCCTCGGCGTACTTCGTGCGCCGGCGCTCTTCCTCTTTGACGACGCGCTTCGGCGCCCCGACCAGCTCCGTGCGAACAGGCGTGTGCGCGCCACGATCGGCGCGGCGCTCGCGCCGGCGCTTTCTCCCCACGGCGGAAGACTAGGTCTGCGGTGTGCGGGGTGCGTCGAACGCCAGGATGTTGGCGACCGGCACCGGACCGTCCTTCGTGCTGACCGCGTCCGCCTCGATCTCGCTCGCGAAGCGAGTGACCCCGGCCAGCACGAGGTGCTCGTCCATCGGCCGCGCACCGAGCCAGTCGTCGGAGAGCGCCAGCGAAGGCGCACCCTGAGCGAAGTCCCCCGCGCTCTCGGGCGCGAACACGAAGAGCCGAGCGGACGCGGTGTGCACGGCGGCGCGGGCACCGGCGAGCGCGACGAGCGGGGCGAAGACCTCGCGCGGGAGCGGAGCCACGCCGAATCCGATGAGGCACAGGACCGTGGGCGCCTCGGGGCCGGTCGTCGCGCCCGACGCCGTCGCCTCGTCCCCGTACACGACGCGCAGTCCGCCGGCCGGCGCCGCGCCGGCCACGATGGCGGCGACGCCGCACGCGTGCGCCCGCGTGATGGACTCCGCTGTGGCGCGTGCGCCGCCGATGAGGATGCGGCCCTGCATCCGGACATCGATCCGCGATGGATGCAGCTCGGCGGTCGGCGCGTCGACCGCGACGGTGATCTCGCCGATCGCATCTGGCCCGTACGCAGCGACACCCTGCAGCGCCCACGCCGAGCCCTCGACGGTGACGCACGCATCGTCGGAACGCGCGACCTCGCCGTCGAGCGTCGATCGCACCACCCAGCGACCCACGACCGGCGCGATGTAGAGATCGCCATCGGCGCGCTGATGGATCACGCGGCCCGCGATCGGCGACGAGACCGCGCGCGCGAAGCGCCGGCCGGTGCGGGCGATGACCGTGCGCCGCTCCACGTCGCCGCCGACGGGCACGCGCATGACGCGCGCGAGATCTTCGGGCGCGAGGCCGAGACGGCGCGCACCCGCCACGCGAACCGGCGTGCCGTAGGTCGTACCCGCGGCGAGGATGTCGCCCGCGTGGACCTCCTGGCCCTCCGCCGCGCGCTCGCTCGCGCCCAGCGGCAGCGGATGGTCAGCCGACCAGCGCCAGTACCGCCACGGCATCAGCGCGTCTCCGCCGGAAGCACGTCGAGCGCCGAGTACCAACGCGCGAGCGTCGGGATGCGCTCCGCGTCGCGCGGCGGAAGCGATAGCGGACGGCCGCGCGCGTCGATGACAACGCCGAGCTCCAGGTGCTCCGCGCGCGGACGGACGGTCGTCCCTGGCATCACGATCTCCACGACGCCCTTCGTCGGGACCAGGACGAAGGAGCCGCGCGCGATGCGCTCTTCGATGACGCCGCTCGCGTCCTTGATGCGCACGAGGGCGGAGCGCCGCGGCCACATCTCGGCGACGATCGCGATCGGATCGATGCTCGGTAGGGTTGCGACTCGGCCGCGCGCGGCCAGAGCCCCGGCGGCGACGAGCGCGTCGCCCGATGCGCGCGACACGAGCGTCGGGCCGGTCGCGCCGAAAACGTCCATCGCGACGAGAAGTGACTGCGCGGCGCGCGGAAACTGGGCGAGGCGACCCGTGAGCACCACCAGCGGAGCGGCCCACGCGGCCTCGAGGGACATGCCCGCGCGCTCGGCATCCGCGAGCACATGCGCGATGGCCTCGCGCGCGAGCGCCATCTCGAGCGACAACGCCAGCACCGATGCCGGGATGGCGTCGGGCCAGCGCGCACGGTTGAACACGCGCTCGAGGAGCGCGGGCGCCTCGACCGCGCGCGGGATCCAGCGACGCACCCGATCGAGACCGGCGCGCGCGACGACGCGGTCCGCGGCCGCGCCGACGCCGAGGCGCTCGTGGATACCGAGGACCACCCCGTCCGGGCGCGCGTGAATCACCGAGGTCGCGCCACCGGTCACGTCGATCAGAACGACGTCTGCCTTGGCTTCCGCCGCCATGGCGCGCGCCGCGGCCTCGAGCGCCTCGTCGCGCAAGACGACGTCGCCTTGCGCGCGGCGGCGCACCGCGCGGAGACGCGCCACCAGGGCCTCGCGCCCAGAGGCGGTGCGCACGTCGGGGAGCGCCTCGATCGTGTTCGCCGGACACGACGCCGCGATGCGATCTCGAACGCGCTCGTCGGCGGAGACGAGGATGTGGGGCAGCGGACGCTGCTGCGCGCAGCCGAACCGCAGCGCTTCGGCGAGCTCGACGAGACCATCCGCGTCGCGG
This sequence comes from Chloroflexota bacterium, assembly GCA_030774095.1. Classification (GTDB taxonomy): domain Bacteria; phylum Chloroflexota; class Limnocylindria; order P2-11E; family P2-11E; genus CF-39. Next base: position 855 of record JALYLT010000181.1, on the reverse strand, counting down.
CGATCGGTCCCGAGGGCCACGATGAGGTCCGGGTGCGCGTCGCGCAGGAACTCGCCACGCTCGACGAAGCTGCGTCCGTCATGCGTTCCCACGAGCCCGACGAGCGAGGCGCCGCCGGCGAGCGCGCCAAATTCCATCGCACGTGCGAGCTGCGGATCGCGCCCGAGGAGCGCCGCGACGCGCACGACGTCGCCGGGGATCACGCGAAGGACGGCACCGTCAGCGGCGCCGGGAGGGATTCGCTCTGTCCGCGCCTCATGCGCGATCTCGACCGAAGCGACGAGCTCGGTCGAGGTGGTCACGCTGCGGTGACCGGTGTGCGTTTCACCGCCGCGATGAAGGCGTCGAAGATCCTCGTGGCGGCGGCCGCGACCTGCGCGCTGCGCTCCGGATGCCACTGCACGGCGACGACCCAGCGGTGGGCGGGCGATTCGAGCGCCTCGACGAGCTCGCCGACGCGTGCGGTGGCCACGAGGTCCGACGCGAGGCGGTCGGAGGTCACGACTTGATGGTGGCTCGAGTTCACGATGAAGGGCTCGTCACCGCATGCACTGGCGAGCTTGGATCCAGGCTCGGCGGTGACGACATGGCGCACCGCGTCAGCGCCCGCCGGGTCATCCGAGACCGGCATTCCGGCGGGTGGATATTTCGGCGAATGCCCGAGATGGTGCTGCTCCAGCGACCCGCCGAAGCGGACGTTGATCAGCTGGAAGCCGCGGCAGACGCCAAGGACAGGGATGTCGCGGGCGAGCGCACGCTCGAGGAGCGCGAGCTCGACGGCGTCGCGGCGCTCGTCGATGTCGGTGGAGGCGATGTTGTCCGCCCCGTAACGCTCCGGGTCGATGTCCCCGCCAC
>JALYLT010000180.1 GCA_030774095.1 Chloroflexota bacterium | reverse complement strand
GCCCGCGATCGGTGCGGAAGAAGAACGCCTGACGAATGTTGCCGCCGGGGGCGCCGCCGTCCTGGAGGTTCACCGGGTCGATCTGGCGCCATTCGTATGTCGGGCCGCCGGCTGCGATGACCGCGTCACGCAGCTTCGTCAGCGTCACGCTCGCGTCGACGATGCCGCTATTCGTCTCGCCGTCGTTGTCCTGGATCTCTTCCAGGCTGATGACGTCGGGTGATCGGAGATTATTCACGATCAGGTTAGCCATGGTGGCGAACGTCGGATCGCCGGGGTCGAGATTCTCGACGTTGAACGTGGCGATGGTGAGCTCATTAGGCGCCGGAGCAACGGTGACTTCGCGGGTCACGCCGTCGGCGACGCGAGTCGGAGGTGTGAGCACCTCGAGCATGAAGTTGTTGAAGTCGTAGCCGACGATCCCCACGATCGGCGCGGTGAAGTGATCCCCGGTATTCGAGTCGGGCATGTTGAAACCGACCCCTCGCATGAGGATCTTCTCCGGGTTCTTGTCCGTCGCGGTGATGACGATGCCGCCGCGCGCCGTACGGCTCGTCGCGCCAGCGCCGTTGTTCGCGAGCACGCCGAGCTCGTCGAACGGAGACGGGCCCGTGACGACGACGAAGCCCAGGTCGACACGCATGCCCTCGAGACTTTCCCAGAAGTCGATGCCGTCGCTGGCGGGATCGAAGACCCCGCTCGTCTCGACGTCGCCCGTGGCGTCGTCCTCTATCACCTCGGTCGGTGGCGTGCGATCGGTGCCGATGACGATGGCCGGCGGCAGCACGTTGCCGCTGCTGCTCACGACGATCGTGGGTGAGGTGAGCTCGGTGATCGTGAGCCCGGCCGTTCCCGGGCGGAACTCGGATACGCGACCCGAGACTGTGACCGCGTCGCCGACCGCTACGGACGCAGCACCTGTGGTCGAGAAGACGAAGATGCCCTCAGACGTGGCGGGGTTCGCGTCGGGTGACGGGTCCTGCATCCAGAAGCCGTTCGACGTCTTTCCCGTGACGACGCCGGCCACGCCACCGACGAGTTGCCCGTTCTTCGGCGAGATGTGCGCGCTGTCTTGGATCTCGCGGATCTTCACCGGCGGCGACAGCGTCGTGAAGGTGAAGACGAAGTTCGCCGCCATCTGATCCGGCGGATCGTCGGAGTCCTGGTCTGCGACCTGCGCCGCGAGCACGGTCACTGTGCAGGTCTCATTGCCCGCGAAGTCGGTGGCCGGGTCCAACGTGAAGGTCGTCGGGCCGCCGCTCACCGCCGCGGTGTGCGCACCGCTTGTCGGGCAGGTGATCGTGAACCAGGTGCCGGTCACCGTCGCCGGCTCGCTGAAGGTGATCCCGATGTTCGTGTTGAGCGGCACGTTCGCGCCGGCCGGAGTCGTTGACGCGACGGTGATCTGGTAGTCGGCGGTCGCCCGCGGTGTCGGCGCGCCAACGGTGAAGTCGGCGTTGTTGTTGTCAGTATCCTGCGCGCCGCCGCTCTTTCGGATCGCGGCGGTCGTGTTCGAGGTTGCTGCCGTCGGCGTGGTCTCCGAACACGTCGTGGCCGGGCCGTACCCGACGATGTCGACGACCGACGAACCGCTCGGGCACACCGTGCCTCCCGTCGTCAGCACGTTGGTGTTGAGCAACGCGACTTTGCCGGCTCCGAGCGCCATCGCAATGGTGCCGATCGCGTGCGGAGTCGGCAGATTCGTGGTCCCGCCGGTTCCTGCGGCTTCCTGAACGAGGTAGTAGCGACCGGGCTTTATCCACCCGCTCAAGTCGGTCTTCAACCAAGTTGTCCCTGTTGAAGCCGCATATTGAACGGACCACCCGGTGACGTTGACTGTGGACGTTCCCAGATTGAACAGCTCGATGAAGTCGTTCCGGTAGGTGGCGCCCGCGTTACCGCCGCCGCCGTAGACCTGACTGATCACGATATTGGCGGAGACTCCAGCGGCAGATCCCCCGCCGAGCGGGAACCCGAGGCCCAGCATCGCGCAAGCGACCGCGGCAATAAGAAAACGGCGACCCATCCCAACCCCCCAAAGGCGACGTGTGCGCACATCAGCCGACGCGAACCGAAAGCAGCCGACAGCCTAACGCAGACATGGAAGACTTCGCGACGATGAGTCTCTGGCTCGACGGAGTTTCGCGCTCCTATCCACCGCTCGATTGCGATGTAACGGCTGACGTAGCGGTCGTGGGCGCGGGCATCGCCGGCGTCGCGACAGCGTATTTCCTCGCATCGGCCGGCGCGAAGGTCATCGTGCTCGAAGCTCGTGGTGTGGCCGAGGCAGCGAGTGGGCGTAATGCCGGATTCCTGCTCGCCGGCGTCGCCGAGAACTTTGTCGCCGCCTCACATCGTTACGGAGAGCGGAATGCGCTGCGGATATGGCATTTCACGAAGCACACGCAGGCGCTCGTCCGTTCACTCGTCGCCGAGCACGGCATCAAGTGCCGGCTCAGCTGGAACGGATCCGACCAGATCGCCGGAGACGACGATGAGTGGCGGGAGATCCAAGCGAGCGCCCAGCGGCTCGCGTCCGAGGGCATCGCGGTGGCGCTTGATCCATCCGAGCGGCGCGCGACCTACGCAGACGACGGCGAGCTGCACCCGGTGCGCTGGGTCCGCGGGCTGGCCGCGGCCGCGGTGAAGAAGGGCGCCAAGATCTACGAGTCGACAGAGGTGCGCGCGGTCGAGCAGGGTCAGGCGCGTACCGCGAGCGGAGTCGTCCGCGCCGACGCGATCGTCCTCTGCACCAACGCGTACACGGCGCACCTCGCAACCTCGCGCGTGCGCCCGGTGAGAGGGCAGATGCTGGCGACCGCGCCCACCACCGCCTTCTTCGCCCGGCCGGCGTACGCGAACCGCGGGTACCGCTACTGGCGGCAGCGGGCGGATGGGCGAGTCCTCGTCGGCGGCTGGCGCGACACCGCCGTCGAGGAGGAGGTCGGCGAGGAGGAACGCACGACCGACGCGATCCAGAAGAAGCTCGAGTCATTCCTGCGCGAGCACGGGATCCGCGCCGCGGTCACGCACCGCTGGGCCGGAACGATGGGCTTCTCGCACGACGCGCTTCCCTACGTCGGGGCGATCGCGCCGGGCGTATTCGTCTGCGGTGGCTTCACCGGACATGGGATGGCGTTCGGCCCAGCATCGGCCGAGCTCGTCGCGACACTCGTGCGTGGCGCCACACATCCAGACGCGGATCTCTTCGATCCATCGCGCGATCGTTAGCAGGGCGGCCCCTGATAGGTGCCGCCCCACATGCGTCCGTAGCAGACCGGGCGGTCCATGAGCTGGAAGTGATGGATCGCTCCCGACCAGTACCACTGGCCGCCCCGCTCGTCGAAGAGCAGGTCGATCTGCCGCGTCTTGCCGTTCTCGGTCCATCGTGAGACCGCAAAGAAGCGCTCAGTGCCGCCCTGACCGATGGATCGGATGACCGGATCGACAACGACCGTCACCGTCCCGCCCGCGAGCGCCGACCGAAGAGCTTCGATGAACGGAGAGATCGCGCGGTTGAGGATGCAGCAGGTGTTGTTGGGCTCCGGCATTTCGACCATCGCGTACATACCAAGCGTGCACCCGCGCATGCGGATGGCCACCGCGGCCGCGTCGCGCTCGCCGAACGCCTTCGCCAGCACGGTGGCGAGCTCCTGCGCGGCGTCGCGCGGCGCCTTCGTCGAGGGCGTCGGGAACGGCCCGGGCGTGATCGGCTCCAGGCTCGCGGCTATGGTGCCGAGGAACCGCTCCGTGTCCGCGCCCTCCCGTCTGATGTCCGCGACGATGGAGTAGATGCGGCCGTCCGCGCGGACCGCGTACGAGACGGCACGCATCCCGTCCGTCGTCACGATCCGGGCGCCCTCCCGACCGCCGATCGTCATCGCATCGACGGTCGAGCCGCGGTTCTCCGGCCGCGTGCGCGCCCAGTCCAGCGCGGACGTCCCGTCGGCGTTGCGGTACGCGGAAACGCTGAAGTCCGACGCTCGCTCAGCGGGGGGAATGTCGCCGACGTTGAGCTCACGCTCCTCGAGGTCGCTCAACGGCGTGAAGAAGTCGATGCCCATGCGGTCCATCCCGACATCGACCCACGAGCTGCAACTCGACGCGCGATAGCCGGCCGGAAGAACGACGCGATAGCCGAGCGTCGCGTTCGCGTATGTGGCGGGCGAGGCGGACAGGCTCGCGGTCGCGGTCGCCGACGCGCTCGGCGACGCCATGTTCGGGGTTTGGGTCGGGGAAGGCTGGCCGCTGAGCGAGGGAGACAGACTCGCTTGCGTCGCTGCTGGTGGCGCGCAGGCCGTTGTCAACGCGGTGACAAGCAACGGAACGAGAACGTGGACGCGGGCGAGTGTCATGTGAGCCCGCCGGGATTCGAACCCGGAACCAAGGGATTAAAAGTCCCCTGCTCTACCGTTGAGCTACGGGCCCCAATGTTTTCAGTAATTGTGGAGCAGGGGATTGCCGTTTGAGCGAGGGGATTGCCGGCGGGGGACTCACGCAGTTCGCCTGCCGTAGATCGCCGTGAACGACGGACGGACGAGCTTGCGGAGCTCGTCGTCGGTGAACTCTCCGGCGTAACGCTCGGTGACCTTTGGCGACTTGTGGCCGGCGAGCTTCATCGTGGTGTGCAGGTCGTTGCCGTTGCGCAGCCAGTTGGTGATCGCGGTGTTGCGCGCGCGGTGGAGCTTGAAGTCCATCTCCCGCGGGAGCTTTCGCTTGAGCCGACGGAAGATCGAGGCGAAGCCGCCGTACGTGAGGCCGTCGCCGTGGTTGTTGAGGAACAGCGGCCCGGGCTGGCGTGAGGGCCGCCAGTCGTCGATGTACTCGTCG
>JALYLT010000179.1 GCA_030774095.1 Chloroflexota bacterium | reverse complement strand
GGCGCGAACAGCACCGGGCCACGCAGGCCGACGAGCTTTTCCTTTCCGGTGACCTTGACCTTGTAGAAGATGTGGACCAGCGGATAGATGAGCGTCTGCTGCAACAGCAGGCCGAACGACCGCACCAGCGGGCTGAGTGGCCACCCATAGATGCCCGTATCGCGCTTCACGTCGCGGGCCGCGGCGACCATGCGCTCGAGCTCGGCGACCGTCGCGTTCGGCTCCAGCGCGGCCTCGTCGACGTACGCGCCGAGCTCTTCCTCGATCGCGCCGAGCAGATCGACGCGCCCGAGCGAGTCGAGGCCGAGGTCGGCCGAGAGCGTTGCGCCCGGATGCACCGCGGCCGGAGGCAGGTTCGTGACCTGCGTGATGACGCGCTCCACCTCGGTGAGCTGCCGCGTCGCGGCCTGATCGCCGGTGGCCGCGCGCGCCTGGTCGATGCGGCCCATCGTCAGGAGGCGCTCGGTCACGAAGCGCTTCTTCACTTTCTGCGTCGGCGTGGTGGGGAACTCGTCTTCGGGCCAGATCGTCCAGCCGCGGATCTGTTGATTGCCCAACAGCTTGACGTTGGTGTCGCGCACGATCGACGCGACCTGCGCCTCGTCCTTGACGAGGAAAACGGCATGCACCTGGATGTCCTCGCCCGGGCGCTGCAGCCCAACGATGGTCGCGATCGCCGGCCGCAGCGGCGTGGCGAGCGCCTCGATGCGCGGATCGGCCGCGAGCGCGTTCTCGATGTCCTCCGGATAGACGTTCGTGCCGTCGGCGAGGACGATCATGTCCTTCTTGCGGCCGCGGAGCCACAGGAAGCCGTCCTTGTCGAACTCTCCGAGATCGCCGGTGTGGTACCAGCCGTCCTTGTCGAGGACGGCGTGCGTGGCCTCCTCGTTCTCCCAATAACCTTTGAACACGTTCGGGCCGTGCGCGAGCACCTCGCCGTCCGCGGCGACCTTCACTTCGACGCCGGGTATCGGCGTGCCGACGGATCCGAGGCGGTTCAGGTCAACACGGTTGAATGTGAGCGCGGGGGAGCACTCGGTGGTCCCGTAGCCCTGCAGCACATCGATGCCGAGCTCTCGCCACGATTCGCCGAGTGCGGGATCGAGCGCGGCGCCGCCCGACACGATGTAGCGGAAGCGGCCGCCGAACTGACGGTGGACGCTGAAGAAGACCAGGCGGCGGAGGGCCATCGGAAGACGGCGCGCGACGCGACGCAGCTTCTGGAAGAGCTCCTTCTTGCCCTGCGCCTCGGCGCTCCGCTCGATCGCGAGCATCAGCGATTTCACGACCGCGGGCGTGATGAGCACCATCGAGACCTTGCGCTCCTTGAAGGTGCGCCTGACCACCGCCGGCTGACGGCTCGTTGGATAGATGACCGACGCGCCCGAGAGCAGCACGGTGAAGAAGCCGGCCAGCTGCTCGAACATGTGCGAGAGCGGAAGGAACGACAGCAGGCGCTGCTTCGGGCCGATGGGGAAGATCTGCGTCGCGGCGACCGCGTTCGACAGGATGTTGCGGTGGGTGAGCATCGCGCCCTTCGGATCGCCCGTCGTGCCGGACGTGAACACCACTTCGGCCAGGTCGTCGCCGCTGACCGCCGCCTTCTCGAGCGGAGCGCACTCGCGCGCGAGATCGGGGAGTCGTTCCATCTCGTAGAGCGGCAGCCCCAGCGTCTTTGCCCGCGCGAGTGTTTGCGAGGAGACGATGGCGCCGCTGGCACGGGTCCGCTCGGCGATCTTCTGCGCGAACTCGGCCGCGTAGCTCGCCTCGAGCGGAACGAGGATCGCGCCGAGGCGCAACGTGGCGAGGAACGCGATGCCGTACTCGGGACGATTCACGCCCCAGATGAGGACGCGGTCGCCCTTCTTCATGCCGCTATCGCTCAGATAGCGCGCGACGCGCGGCACGACGTCGTTCAGATCACGGTACGTCCAGGCGCGCGTTCGGAAGCCGGGTCGGATCATGAACGCGTCCTTGTTGCCGAACTTCCGGGCTGACTCCTCGAGGATGTCGTTCAGTGTTTCCACGTCGCCCTCCCCTGCCTTCTAACTAGCTCGCGAGCGCACGGAGCGCTTCGCGTCCCCCCTGCCGTACCGGTGGATAGTGCGAGAACAGGATCGTCTCCACATCAAGCTCTGCGAGCCGCGCGATCGAGCGGCGAGCCAGCCCCATGTCGTCGGTGAAGAAGTAGTTCGGAAGTGTGACCTCGCCGCGCATGCGCTGCAGCAGATCACCCACGATGAGCAGCCGACGTGTCGCCGAATACAAACAGATGCTTCCCGGCGTGTGACCTGGCGTGTGCAGGACGCGGAGACCGCCCAGCACAGGCAGCTCGTCTCCGTCCTCCGCTGCTGTCACGTCGGTCGGTGCCTGGGTCAAGTACGCGATGATCGCTCCCGGCGCAGGGCGTCCTTTGATCACCTCGCGAAAACGGATGCGCAGCCGCTCCATGTCGGCTGGGTGCATGAGGACCTGCGCGCCGGACGCGCGCGCGATCTCCTGCACGCCACCGATGTGATCGGGATGGCCGTGCGTGCAGACGATCCGCTTGATCTCGCCGACCTGTCGCCCGAGCAGTCCGAGCTGACGCCGGAGCATCACGCCCGACCCCCGATGGCCGGCGTCGATGAGCGTCGGCTCGTCGCCGAGGATGAGGAACGCGTTCACGCCGATGAGACGTAGGGCGTGCACGTCGGTCGCGACTTCCATCGCTTGAATGCTAGGCCGCCCCTCGCTATGGTCGGCCGACTTTGCTTTCCGCCTTCCTTATCGGTGCCGCTGCCGGCTACGCCATCGCGATACCGGTCGGCCCGATCGCCGTCCTTATCGTGCGCACCGGCCTACGTCGCGGCTTCCGGATCGCCGCAGCGGCGGGCGCCGGCACGGCGACGGTCGATCTCATCTACGCGATCACCGCTGTCGTCCTTGGCAGCGCGGTGACCAGCCTGCTCGGTGCCGTGCTGTTGCCGATGCGCCTCGCCGCAGCCGCGGCGCTCCTGTACCTGGCAATCCGCGCGCTCCTTCGGCTCGGCCGCACGGATATGGCTTTGGACACGCCCGGTGAGGTGCGCTCGGCCGCGCGCACCTACGTCCTATTCATTGGTCTCACGCTTCTGAACCCGGCGACGGTCGCGTACTTCGTCACGCTCGCGGTCGGCCTGCCACAGATCGCTCAAGACGCCGGCTCGCGCCTCGCGTTCGCATTAGGTGCGTCGCTCTCGTCGTTGTCGTGGCAAACGCTGCTCGCCGCCGTCGGTGCCGCGCTACATGCGCGCCTTACGCCGCGGTTGGAACTCGCAACGACGCTACTGAGTAGCGCGATCCTCGTCGGCTTCGCGTTGAAGATCGCCCTCGACGCGCTCGCTACCTAGCGGATGGATCGCATGCGCAGCCTTCGCAACAGCTCGTCGCACTCAGGCGTCCAAACGTCGTGCTCGCTGAGGTAGTGGTCGGCCCTTTCCGGATACACCATGTCGCAGACCAGCATGTCGGCCGTGCCCAGCGGTTTGGCGCAGATCCGGCACCGTGCCCAACCCATGAAGTAGGCGACCTTTCGGCCACCCCGTAGCGCGTCGATGAGGGCGGTGCGATCAGCGGGCGGAACCTCAGGCCGAATGTAACGTTGGGGCGGACTCTTGGCGCTCCAAAAGAGAAGCCTCGTCTTGCCGTCGGTGCCGCTGAAGATGTCTGCTGCGCGTTCTTGGTCGCGTAGAGTCCGGCTGACGTCGAACATGATCGACCCGAAGTCAGTCCATCCGCGGCGGCCAGATCGAATCGTCGAGATCTCCAACGCCAACGTCGTCCGCACGACCGCGAACCGCCGCCTCCACCTGTCGGCCCTCATGCGACGAACGTCCGCCACAGAAGATTCGCGACCGACACGACGATCAGCGCGACGATGAATTGGCGGAAGCGTTGCGGATCGAGCCGGCCGCGTAGGGCGATGCCCACGGCGAGCGCGAGCAGTGTCGGCACGAGACCGAGCAGACCGAGCGCGATGACCTCCGGCGTGAAGAGGCCCTGCGCCGAGTAGCCGATCACCTGGACGATCGCGTTCACCTCGAAGATCGCGGCGAGCGTGAAGACGAAATCCGCGGCGCTCAGGCGCCGGCTGTTGAAGTACGAGCCGACAATCGGACTCGCGATCGAGGTCGTTCCCTGAAGCACGCCGCCGACGAAACAGATCAGCGGTCCGAGAATTCGCGCGCGGAGAGCGGCCGGGTCATCACCGAGGAGACGGTCGCCACGCGCGAGGAACACGATGACGATGAGCGTGATGAGGATCGCGAACGTCCGCTGATCGAGGCTGGCCAGGAGCAGCGTTCCGATCGCCGTCCCGATGATGGACGCGACGAAGAGCGGCACGATCCCGCGAAGCAGCTCTCGCTTGCGGAAGCCCTGAATGAGAAGCAGCGAGTTGGACACGAGGATCGGGATGGTCACGATCGCGACGGCGAGTCGTGGGCCGAACACGCCGGCAAGGATCGGTGTCGCGATGAGAGGCAGACCCATCCCCGCGAGTCCCTTGGCCAGGCCGGCGACGGCCAGGCCAACGAACAGGATCAGGAGCTCTGAGAGACCCAATCGGCTTCTTCCACCAGCGCTTTCCAGTCCACCGGATGAAGCCGATCCGACTCGATGTATCGCCGACCGGTCTTCGCGAGGTCTTTCCCGTTGAGGCGAACGATATCCGCGGTGTGATCGAAGCGGCTGCCGTGAACGAGGGCCGAACCCACGCCGTATACATCGACGGGAACGCCGAGCGCCTCGAAGCGCCTGATCTTCTCCGCGTCGAAGCCCCCGGAGGCGACGATCCGCACATGTTTGTACCCGGCGTCGTCGAGGGCGGCGCGCAGCA
>JALYLT010000178.1 GCA_030774095.1 Chloroflexota bacterium | reverse complement strand
ATCGCCGCGGTGCGCGGCGACGAACCGAACGGTGCCCGCTTCGCCGAAGCGATGGGGTACAAGGCTTTTCACGAGCGCATCGATGCCTACATCGACGTGCCGTCGTTCGACTCCTCGGCCTTCGAGGATCCGGACGAAAGCGCGCGTCGTGTGGGCGTGCGGCTCGCGACGTACGCCGAGCTGCTCCGTGAGCGCGCCGACGACGTCGAGGCCTTCCAGCGCGAACTGCTGCCGGTCATCTGGGCGATAGTGCGTGACGTTCCGGCGCCGACCCCGATGCCGGAGCAGCCACCGCCGTTCGAGCAGGCGAAGCGGATGTTCTTCGAGGCGCCGGGCATCGATCCGCCGAGCACGATCATCGCGCTCCGCGATGGTCGCCCGATCGCGATGACCGCGACGATGGTGAAGGAGAACGGCACGGCGTACACGAACTTCACCGGCGTGTCGCGTGCCGAGCGCGGCAAGGGCATCGCGCTCGCGATGAAGCTGCGTGCGCTCCGCGAGCTGCGCGTGCGCGACGTCAAGCTGTTCGGCACGACCAACGACGAGCAGAACGCCGCGATGCGCGGCGTCAACCGCCGACTCGGGTACGCGCCGGAGCCGCCGACCACGCTTTACGAGAAGCGCTTCTCGTGACGCTGAGCACACCGGCGCCCACCCATCCGGGTAGAGAGCTCCGGGACTCGTCGCTGCGCCAGCTCGACAGCGCGGCACGCGCGCTCAACCTCGATCCCGGTATGCACAAGTTCCTCCGAACGCCGGAGCGCACGCTCATCGTGTCGGTCCCGGTGATGCTCGAGGAGGGACAGCTCGAGGTCTACACCGGCTACCGCGTCCAGCACTCGACCGGCCGCGGTCCCGGAAAGGGCGGCATCCGCTTCCATCCCGGTGTGACGCTAGAAGAGGTCGAGGGCCTCGCGATGCTCATGACCTGGAAGTGCGCGGTCACGGATCTCCCGCTCGGCGGCGCGAAGGGCGGCGTCGCGGTCGATCCGCACAAGCTCACGCGCCGTCAGGTCGAACGCCTCACCAAGCGGTACACGGCCGCGATCCTTCCGATCATCGGCCCGGAGCGCGACATCCCCGCGCCCGACGTGAACACCGACGAGTCGACGATGGCGTGGATCGTCGACACCGTGACGATGATGACCGGCCAGCACTCACCCGAGGTCGTCACCGGCAAGCCGATCGAGCTCGGCGGATCGCGCGGGCGGACCGAAGCCACCGGACGCGGCGTCGCGTTCGTGACGCTCGAGGCTGTCAAGCGCGCGGGCCGCCGTCCCGACGACACGCGCGTCGCGGTCCAGGGCTTCGGCAACGTCGGCAGCGTCACCGCGAAGATCCTCGCGGAGGCCGGCTGCAAGATCGTCGCGGTGTCGGACGTGAGCGCTGGCTACGCGGCGCCGCAGGGGATCGACATCCCGGCGGCCATCGAGCACATGAGGCGGCACCCGAAGCGACTTCTCGAGGGCCTTCCCGTTCTGTCCAAGGTCAGCAACGCCGAGCTGCTCGCGACGGACGTCGACGTCCTCGTGCCGGCCGCGCTCGAGGGACAGATCACGTCCGACAACGTGCATGAGATCCGCGCCAAGATCATCGTCGAGGGCGCGAACGGACCGATCACCGCCGACGCCGATCGCAAGCTCGCGGACCGGGGCGTGACGATCATGCCCGACATCCTCGCGAATGCCGGCGGTGTCGTCGTGTCGTACTTCGAGTGGGTGCAGAGCCGCGCGCAGTTCTACTGGGAGCTCGACGAGGTCGAGAAGCGTCTCGAGATCTACATGCGCCGCGCGAGCGATCTGGTGCTCGCCAAGGCGAAGGTCTACGACTGCACGCCTCGCGAAGCCGCGTTCATCGTGGCTGTGGAGCGCGTCGCGAGCGCGATCGAGAAGCGGGGGATCTTCCCCTAGCCGAGGGTCGTCCGCCGCATTGACACCGCTTCGTTCATAGGTCACGTAGCGAACGCGTCGCACGAGCACGAAGCGCACCTCATGCCAAGTTATCGTCGCAAGCGGTGGAATCACCGCGAATCGCCGACAGTCCAACTCTTCTCGGCCTTCTTCAACGAGGGCGAGGCAAGGGCTATCGCGACGCACTCGCAACTTCCGGGGCGTCGGCGGCAGCGGCGTTGGTCGAATGCGTCACCCACGATCCGCGAACGGACCGTCAGGTCGAAAGCCGTGATGAGTACTACGGTCGCTGCGGATTCGCGATCGACTTGGACGTCGCGCCGATCGAGACGCTGTTGTTTTCGCGCACTGATCATCAAGATCGCGACGAAGAACGAACCGGCCTCGCCCTCGGCACCCTTGGGTGGATGGCAAGGCTTGGACGCCGAGATGCGCTGGCCATTCTGCGGCGCTACATCGAGGTCGGCTGGAACTGGGAATGGGCAATCAGCGACTTGGCGCTGCCAACGCCAGTTGGGCTCGATGGTCTGGATGACGTTGTCAGTTCGCGCTGCAGCTCGATTGAGGAGCTTGCGCGAGCCTTCCCGTGGCACTTGGACGCAGTCTGGGCGGAGTGGAAACGTACCAACCCAAGGTTCGCGGCTGCATTCGCCCTTCAGAGTGAATGGAGGCGCGAACAGCAGGAGAGAAGACGGGCCCTGCGCGAGTTATCTACAGAGGAACTACTCGCGCGCCGAGAGGTGAGCGTCCTGCGGCATCGGACGACTGCCGCCGATAAGCAGGTCCTTCACCAAGCTGCCCGCGGAGATGCTGACCAGATGCGGCACGACGCGCTCAAGGTCTTGGGCTGGCAACACGACATGAACGTCTTTGACGCAGCTGAGGCGGAGCTTCGTCGCAACCCTGATCGTGACTGGCCGCCGAACGCCGGCTCGATGGCGCTATGGGGCCTCATGAAAGTGGCTCCGATCGCGCGCGTCCGTGGGTGGGTCGGCGAGGACGGTCGGCCTGGCGAGCTCGCCCTGCACATGGTCGCTTTGTGGCCGACCGACGGCGACGCGCCATTGCTCCGCTCCGCGCTGGACGACTTTGCGGACGACGACCGACTCTACGGGGTCTGCGACGCGGTCGACGGGTTGGCAAAGCTCCGGGACCGTGACGCCGTACCGCAGCTCGAGCGCATTTTTGCTGAGGCCACGTACTCGTACTTGCGTCACCGCGCGGCCCGTGCTCTCGCTGCGACATCAACCACCTTCGCCGAGGACCTTGCCGTCGAGTGCCTCTGGGATTGCGAGGAGCAAACGCGAAAGGTCGGATGCGCTACATCGTCGTGGGCTTCATCTGAGGCGCGGCTGCGCATGGGCGAACTGGCCGCGGATCGGCTCCAGGACCGCGGCGTCCGCTCGACCGCCGCTCGCCGATTGCGAGCACTTAAGGTCTGATCCGCTCCGGTCGGAGCAATCCATTCAACTACGAAGCCGCTCGTAGTACTTGCTCGCGCCGAATTTGACGCAGCGCCGCGACGCGTGGCCCAACCTGACGGTAAATCCCTCAGGAGGTGGACTCGTGAACGCTCTTCGACCGGTCGCACTTATCGCTTCCGTCATGTGTCTTGCGATCCTCGTGACGCCCGCTCTCGCGTCGGGCCCGGTCATGTCCCCCGCGGCAGCGCCTGCCGCGGAGACGCCGTCTGTCACCGCGATGGGAATCGGGGTCGCGCAGTCGTCGGCGATGGATCCCTTAGCGATCGGACAGACCCTCTACATCAGCGCCCAGTCGACAGCTGACTCAGCTGGCGTGCAGAGCGCGGCCGATGAGCTGATCGCCCGACTCGATGCGATCAAGGCCGCACTCGTGAAGGCGGGCGTGCCAGCCGATGGGGTCCGAGTGACAGGCCTGAGCGTCAATCCGAACGTCGGCCCATCAAAGCCGGGCGGGCCGGCGCAGCCGGTCGCCTCGGTGAGCCTGACGGGGAGCCTGAGCGCGGACGTCCCGTCCATCCGCATGCTGGTCGCCGCGATGAATGCAGCGACGGAGAACGGAGCGACGCAGGTGAACGCAAACGCGGGCAAGGGCGGCACGCCCTATGGCACCGTGCAGCCGTCCGCGGCCGACCTGACGAAGGCGACGCAAGCGGCAGTTGCCAATGCGCGCACGAACGCGGAAGCCCTCGCAGCCGCGAGCGGCAAGAGGCTCGGCGCGATCCGCTCGATCTCGTCGTCGCAGCCACCGATGATGGGCTGCTGCCCGCCGAACGCCGCCTGGACGGTCCAGGTCACGGTGACGTTCGACTTCGCGCCCTAGGCCCTGCGTTATTGCATAAATATGCGTTTATCCGCATAATATGCGGCGATGCCGGTGAAGGTCGCGATCGTTGGTGCGACGGGCTACGCGGGAGGCGAGCTCGCGCGTCTTCTGCTGCGCCACCCCGAGGCGCGGCTCGTCGCCGCGGTCGCCCGCGGCCGTCAGGGCGAGCCGCTGCGGGACGTGCAGCCGCATCTCCATTCAGCGCCAGCATCGCTGACCGTCAGCGCGGATCCCGGCGACGCCGAGGTCGTGTTCACCGCGCTCCCGGCAGGGGAGGCCGCGAAGCTCGCGCCGGCGTGGCTCGCCGAAGGCCGCTCGATCATCGACATCGGCAGCGACTTCCGGCTTCGCGACCCCAAGGACTACGAGCGCTGGTATGCGTACACGCACCCCGCGCCGGAGCTGCTGAAGGAAGCGGTCTACGGACTGACGGAGCTGACGCGCAGCCGCCTTCGCGGCGCGCGCGTCGTCGCGAATCCCGGCTGCTATCCGACGGCGACGCTCCTCGCGCTCCTGCCGGCGCTGCAGGCGAACCTCGTTGAGGACGACCTCGTCGTCGACGCGAAATCGGGCGTGTCCGGCGCGGGCCACAACGTCGACGACGCCTATCTCTTCGGAACGATCGACGAGAGCGTGCGGCC
>JALYLT010000177.1 GCA_030774095.1 Chloroflexota bacterium | reverse complement strand
TCGGGCAGGGACTCACGGATCAGATCCTCGCATTGCGGCCGTCGGACCGACGTGCGGTGATCGAAGACGCCGCAGGCACGCGGCGACTCCAGATGCGGCGTGAGGAAGCCCTTACCCGACTGAAGCACGCTGACCTCGAGATGGTGCGAGTTATAGACATCCTGCGTGAGATCGGGCCGCGCGTTGAGCTCTTGCGCGAGCAGGCGAACAAATGGAACGAGTACGAGCAGGTACGCGCGGAATTGCGCCGCCGTGCCCTGCGCTGGTACAAGGCCAGTTTCGGCTCGACCGCGACGACGCGCGCCGACCTGGCGGCGAAGATCGTCGGGGTCGATCGCGAGATCGAGCGCCTCCTCGACTTCGTCACCGAGGGCGAGTCCGTCGCCGCGGGAAGCGACGAGGAGCTGCGCACCGCCCGCGAGGAAGAGGAGCGACGGCGCATCGCGGCCGGAGACGCGACGAGCACGGAGGCCGGCATCCGCGAGCGCGTCGCCGCGCTGCAGGCCAGCCTCGATGCGATCGCGGCCGAACGCGACCGCACCCGCGCGTCGCTCGCGGCTCTCCCGGCGCAGCTCGCGTCACTGCGTGAGCAGCGGCAGAAAGTTGACGAAGAGGCCGCGACCGCCGCCCGGCGGGCGCGTGATTCAGCCGACGCCGCCCGGAGTGCGGAGGTCGAAGCGTCGGGCACGCGCTTCGCACTCGCGGAGGCACGCGCGGCGCGCGTCGAGGCCGAGCGCGCCCATCTTCTGCGCGAGAACGACGAGATACGCCTGGCCGACGAGGAACGCTCGCTGCACGCACGCGACGAGGAGCTCGCGACCCTCACCTCACAGCTCGCGACCGAGCGCGCGACCCGGGAACGCGAGCGGGCGCGGATCGCCGTCGAACTCGACAAGGTTCGTGAGAAGGTCGCGACAGCCGCGCGCGCGGTCGAGTCCGCGGCGGCGCGCGCGGCGGCCTCACGCAATGAGCTGCAGCGGATCGATGGCGACATTGCGCTCGTTAGGGGACAGACAACCGCACTGCGCGAGGCCGCGGAGCGTGCCGAGGGCGAGCTCGCTGCGCGTGACGCGGGTGCGCCGCGCCCGAAGCTGCCTCCGGGGTTCGCGTGGCTGCACGAACGCCTGACGGTGCCTGAGGCAGTCGCCGCCGCCCTCGGCGATGTCGCGATGACGAGCACGAAGGTCGCCGGAGATACGCCGCGCGGCTGCCGGCGCGTCGCGGCCGATGTCGCGATCTTCGTGGCCGAGGACGATGCCTCGGCGATCGCGGCGGCAGCGAGTCTTCGCGCGGGAGTCGTCGTCGCTCCGAGCGGTCTCCTGGTGCTTCCCGGTCTCGTCCGCTTCGCGGACTCCCGCCGGAAGGCCGACCAGGAAGCACGGGCTCAGCTGCGAGGCATGGCGTCCCGTCTGCGCGACGAGCTCACCGGTGCGGAGCGCGGTCTCGCGCAGCTTCAGCAGGAGCGGGCGAGCGCGGAGACGCGCACGGCGGAGGTCGACGAGCGCCTCGATCTGGCCCAGCGATCGCGCGGTGATGCGGAGCGCGCGGTCGACGAGCTCGCGTCGACGGATGCCGACGTGCGCGACCTCGTGCGCGTCGCCGACGCGCGCGCGACCTCGATCGAGCGCGAACGGCGCGAGATCCTCGAGCGCCGCGAGAAGCTCGCGGCCGAACGTGCGGACGCCGCGAAGATCCGCGCGCAGGCCGGCGCCGCGTTCGCGGAAGCCGAGCGCGGTGAGCAGTCCGCATCCGACGCCCACGGGGCGGCGACCCAGCGCGCCGAAGCGGCGCGACTGGACGCGGCGACGAGCGAAGAACGCCGCGGCTCGCTGGTACGCCTACGCGACACGCTCGACGAACAGGTCGGAGCGGCGGAGCGCCGCATTGCCGCGGACGAAGAGCGCCTGCGCGCGCTTGCCGCACAGGAGCGGGACGCGAAGACGAAGCTCGACTCCGCGCAGGGCGATCTTGGCCGGGCCGCGGCGGACGCGCGCGAAGCGGAGCGTTCTGCGGAGCTCGCGCGGCAGCGCGCGCTCGCGGCCGAAGGGTCGCGCCGCGAGTCGGAGCAGCGCCTCGCGAAGGCGCGCGAGCGCCTAGCCGAGCTACGTGGCGAGCGTGGCAAGCTCGCGGTCGAAGAAGAGCGTGCCTCCGGGGCGCTGCGCCTCCTCGAGGAGCAGGTGCGCGCCGAGCTCGGTCTGCCGGATGACGAGCCGCTGCCTGACCCGGAGTCGATCGCCACCCCGGACGACGGCGATGAGAAGGAGAAGGGGAGCACGCTCGCCGCGCTCCAGCGTCTGCGTCGCCGTCTCATCGCGCTCGAGCCGGTGAACCCGCTCGCGGCGACAGAGCTAGCGGACATCGGGCAGCGCTATGAATTCCTCTCGACCCAGCGCGCCGATCTCGAGAAGGCGATGACCGACCTCCGCGCGCTTTCGGACGATCTCGCCTCGACGATCGCGGAGCAGTTCGCGACGACGCTCATGGCTGTCGATCGCGAGTTCGGCGTCTTCTTCCAGCGCCTCTTCAACGGGGGACAGGCGTCGCTGCGCACGTCGGACGATCCGGAAGACCCAGGCATCGAGATCTACGCCCGGCCTCCGGGAAAACGCATCGGCAGCCTCGCGCAGCTCTCCGGCGGCGAGCGCGCCCTGACGGCGACCGCGCTGCTGCTCGCGATCCTGCGCGTGAAGCCGGCGCCGTTCTGCGTCCTCGACGAGGTCGACGCGGCCCTCGACGAGCGGAACGTCGGACGCTTCACCCAGGCGCTGCGCGAGCTCACCGACCGCACGCAATTCGTGGTGATCACGCACAACCGCGGCACGATCGAAGCCGCCGACATGCTGTACGGCGTCTCGATGGACGACGGCGGAGTCTCGAAGGTGATCTCGCTAAAGCTCTCTGAGCTGGACGAGCAGCGCGAGCGCGCGGGCTAACTGTTGACCTGGCGTCGCATCGCGCTCGTCGCGGGCTGGATCGCGACCGCGGGCTGGGGGATCTACTACTTGGTCGCGGTCGCGGGCGACTCGCCCGCGTTCGTCGCGAGCGCGGTGCTCCATTTCGTCATCGGCTACATCTGGGCGCGCGCGATCATGACGCCGCAGCTCTCGGCGCCGCTTGCGATGGCGGGCACGGTCGCCGCCGGTGTCTATACGCGGCTCGCGTTCGGCTTCGGGACCAGTGAGTTCCTGTTCACACCACTTGGACCGATCGTCGCCGTCGCGCTCGCCGATACGTCAACGACGCGCAACATTGCATCGTCGGTCTTGGCGTTCGTCGCCGGATTCATCGCGTTCCTCTGGCTCGCGCCCTAGCGTAGGAACGGTGAGCCTCGAGCAGGGCCTCGCGAAGACGCGAGGCGGATTCCTCGCCCGCCTCTTCGGCCGCAAGCAGGAGGAGCCGCTGACAGCCGAGTTCCTCGATGAGCTCGAGGAGGGCCTGCTGCGCGCCGATCTCTCCGTGTCGCTCGTCGATCCGCTGATGGCGCAGGTCCGCGATCTGGCGACGACCGGCGAGCTGAAGACGGTCCCGAAGGCCCTCGACGCCGTGCGCGACGTACTCGTCGCCGAGCTGTCGGGCAAAGACAGCGCGCTGCGCGGCTCGGGACAACGGCCGCGCGTCGTGCTCGTCGTCGGCGTGAATGGCAGTGGCAAGACGACGACCGCTGCGAAGCTCGCGAAGCGGCTGAAGGCTGCGGGTGAGACCCCGCTTCTCGTTGCGGCGGACACGTTCCGCGCCGCCGCGATCGAGCAGCTCGAGGCGTGGGCGTCGCGCATCGAGGTGCCCATCGTGTCCGGGCGCCCCGACGGCGATCCCGCCGCGGTCGTCTTCGACGCGATCAACGCCGCTACAGCGCGCGGGAACAGCATCGTGATCGCCGACACCGCGGGGCGCCTCCATACCAAGGGCCACCTCATGGACGAGCTGGGCAAGATCGTCCGCGTCGCGGGACGGGCGCGCGAAGGCGCGCCGGACGAGGTCCTCCTCGTGCTCGACGGGACCGCGGGCCAGAACGCGATCCAGCAGGCCCGGCAGTTCACGAAGGACGCAAATGTCACTGGACTTGTGGTAACGAAGCTGGATGGGACCGCGAAAGGCGGCGCGGTCTTTGCGATCGTGCACGAGCTGCACTTGCCGGTGAAGTTCCTCGGCGTCGGCGAGAAGGCGGAGGATCTCGCGCCGATGGACCCGCGCGCCTTCGTTGAGGCGCTGCTGCCGCGCGCGGCTTAGCCTTAGCGCGGCATGGCCATCGTTCGTCTCCGACCCGAAGAGTTCAAGCGCGCGCTCGATGAAGGCGCGCTCTCGCTGCAATTCCAGCCACAGGTGCACGTGCCAACCGGCAAGCTGGTTGGGATCGAGGCGTTCGCGCGCTGGCCCCATCCAGCGCACGGGATGATCGGGCCGAGCGACATCGTGCCTCTGCTCGACCAGGGCTCGCTGCACGTCGAGTTCGATCGTTGGGTCCTGCGAGCGCTCTGCGCGCAGGTGCTCGCGTGGCGGAAAGAGGGCGTCCACGTTCCGCTGGTGGCGGCGAACATGTGGACCCACACGCTGCAGCAGCCGGATGTCGTCGCGATGGTCCGCGACGCGATCGCGTCCAGCGGCATCGCTCCCGGCGACGTGGAGATCGAATGCCCGCGCGGCAGCGTGCGTGATCCCCTGCTCGCCGAGCCCGTCCAGAAGATCCGCGCGCTCGGCGTCCGGATCGCGTCCGAGGAGTTCGGCGACCCGGCGATCGCGGACGCGGCCTCCGGGTTCGACACGCTGAAGATCGGCTACCCGATCGCGCGCGACCTGCCGGTCCTCGGCACGGAAAGCCTCGAAGCGGTCCAGGCGATCGTCGAGGCGGCACGCATGACCGGCGCC
>JALYLT010000176.1 GCA_030774095.1 Chloroflexota bacterium | reverse complement strand
GCATACGTGAGCTGCAGGTGGTGCCCGGGGTAGCCCTCGTGGCAGGCGATGACCGGAATGCCCGCGCGCGGATGTCCCTCGAGGCGCTCGCGGCGGGTGCGCTCGTCGTCATCGGCCATCGGCAGCGTGACCCAGAACCGGCCGCGGCGGCTCGCCTCGAACGGCGCGGCGGCGACGTACGCCGCATACGGGTACGTCGTGCGCTGGAAGTCCGGCATCGTCTCGACCGTGAGGTCCTCGCCGTACGGGAGCGAGGCGATCGACGAGAGGCGCACCGCCTCGCGCGAGCGCTCCATCTCCACGCGGTAGGTCTCCACGAGCTGGTCGGCACCAGGATGG
This sequence comes from Chloroflexota bacterium, assembly GCA_030774095.1. Taxonomy (GTDB): domain Bacteria; phylum Chloroflexota; class Limnocylindria; order P2-11E; family P2-11E; genus CF-39. The sequence continues at coordinate 4,540 of JALYLT010000176.1, read as the reverse complement.
TCCTTGCGGAGGCGCGCGACGGAGTCGCGCCAGTCATCGTCGCCGAGCGCGCGCGCCGCGTCGGCGATCTTCGCCTCGGTCTCGCGGAACAGCTCCTCGCCGAACGCGCGCAGGCTCGACGCGTCGTGGTCGAGCAGCTCCTTGTCCTTCAGCAGCGCCTCGAACGTCTCGCGTCCGATCGCGAACGTGCCGCGCGCCTTGGGCAAGAGGTCCGCGCGCAGCCACGCCACGTAGCGGTCGAGCGCGTCGGCCGCGGCCTTCGCGGCGGGGAGGAGCGCGAGACCGACCGCGCGACCCAGCGGGGTGTCGGGCAGCGCCTTCGGCAGCTCGTCGCGCAGGAACGCGGCGCCAGCCGGCGCGGTGCGCTCGGCGATCGCGATCCACTCCGGCGGCACCCTCGATGGATCGAGGTTCGCGCGCGCGGCGTCGAGCGCGGCCGGTGCCTGGGCGAGGCGCTCCGCGAGCATCGCGAGCCGGTCCTCGGCGGTGCTCCAACCGCGCAGGAGCGTGTAGTACGCGCCACGCGTGATGAGGTCGGAGTAGAGCGATGGCTGCCGGCGCCAGCGCTCGAACGGCTGCAGCGCGTGCTCGCCGCGCAGCTCGCAGAGCACCAGATTGCGGTCGACCCGCTGATATGGGTCGAGGCTCTCCTCGCCCATGCCGACGAAGCGCCGCAGCCAGTCCTCGGTGAACGCATTGCGCGCTGCGAAGCCGTCGGCGCTGAGATCGCCGAGGCGGTGGTCGTGCGCGTGGTTGCCCATGACCGTGGCGGCGACCGGCTCGAGCGCGAAACGGTCATCGAGGAACGTCTTCACGGTCGCCTCGAGCAACGTGCCTACCATGACGGGAGCGCCAGTCTGGCACAGGGGAGAGTCACATGCCGCACGATCGCTATCCGGACTGCGCAAACTGCGAGGCGCCGTGCTGCCGCGCTCAGTTCATGGAGGACGACTCCGGTTGGTTCACGCTGAAAGATGCGCGGCCGATCTATCTCGAAGCGGGAGCGGACATCAAGATCGTCGGCTGGCACCAGCAGAAGGATGGACGGCAACCACAATTCGAGTGCCAGGCGTTCGACAAGACGACGCTTCGCTGTGGCGTATACGAAGGCCGACCGCAGCACTGTCGAACGTATGACTGCCGGGAGGACGACCCGGACGAGTGGCAGCAGCGTGCGCACTGTGATCTCGCGCGCCACGAGCGACTCCATCTTGGCAACAAGATGCGAGAACCTGCGGAAAGGCGTTGACACGGCCGTAGAACTGATGTTCTAATAGGGCGTGGCCATCGAGAGAAGCGATGCGACGCTCTACCGGGGGTACAGGACCGAACTCGATCCCACCCGGTCGCAACTCGAGCTGCTGCGTAAGTTCGGCGGAACTGCGAGATGGACATACAACTGGGGACTCCAGCGCAAGATCGAGGCTTATCGCGCAGCTGGCGTCGTTCCGACACGATTCGATCTCGAGAAGGAGTTGGTTCGCCTCAAGCGTGATGATTCGCCGTGGCTGAAAGAGATTTCAAAATGCGTCCCCCAGGAAGCGCTGAAGGATCTCGAGGCGGCGTTCCAGAACTTCTATCGAAGCCTCCGCGGCGGGCGAACGTGCGGTTTCCCAAGATTCAAGGCTCGGCGAAAGTCGGGAACCTGCTTTCGAATTGGGGGTGAGGCCTTAAAGATCACTACGACGCACATCTGGCTTGCGCGAATTGGTTGGGTTCGCTTGAAGGAGCGAGGGTATCTGCCGACCAGCGAGGTCCACTACGTAGCGGTCACCGTCCGCGAGCGGGCAGACAAGTGGTTCGTGGGCGTTACTGTCGGTCGGCCGATGCCGGCTGTCGCGCTGCATTCAGGTCCAAGCGCCGGCCTGGACGTTGGTCTCCTTCATCTTGCCACGCTCTCGGATGGAACCGTGTACGACAGCCCCCGTTCACTACGGCGCTTCGATCGCCGTCTGCGGCACGCAGATCGAGCCCTGAGCCGGAAGCAGCCTGGCAGTAGAAATTGGAATAGGGCTCGTCTTCAACTCGCACGACTGCACCTTCGCGTTGCCAACATTCGTCTGGACGCCAATCACAAGATCACTACTGAGGTGACGAGAGCCAAGTCACTCATCGTGATCGAAGACTTCCAGACCGCGAACCTCAAGCGAAACAAGCGTGTCTCCCGGGCGTTTCACGACGCGGCCATCTCGCAATTCCTGCGACAACTGCCCTACAAGTCGCAATGGCGGGGAGGGTCCGTACAAGTCGCGCCGCAGTTCTTTCCCTCCACCCGCATGTGCTCGGCATGCGGCTGGATCAACAAATCAATGTCACTCGCCGAACGCACGTACCGATGTGACCGGTGCGGTCTAACAATCGACCGGGACATCAACGCAGCCAAGAATCTCCACGCGCTGGCCGCGAGTCCCGCGGACAGTCATGCCTGTCGAGAGGACGTAAGTCCGTACCTCGTGGCAGTCCTCGACGAAGCAGGAACCGCCGACTACGGCGGAGGACGGAGCCCATGTTTGAGTGTGGCAATCCCGATGACTGGCAGGCGCGCGCGCACTGCGATCTCGCACGTCACCGCCGCATGACCGCGCTGCGCGCGAAGGTGACTGTCTAGTTCGTCTTCGGCTTGTCGGCTGCGGTCGCGGTGCTGGCCGCGGGCTTATCGGGGCTGTTGGCCTCTTCGCGGAACGTCTTCACGCCCTTGCCCAGCTGACCGAGAACGTCCGGGAGCTTCCCCGCTCCGAACACGATGAGCACGATGACCAGAACGAAGACGAGCTCCGGGCCCCCTAGGTTGAACGGCATTCGTCACTTCCCCGCGCGCCCCAGCGCGCTTGTTACTCGTAGACAGTGTACGCACGGAGGACCTCAGCCGAACAGACCGGCCAGGAGCGTAACGAACAGGGGGATGACCACGAGAACCGCGAGCGCCGGCAGGTAACAGAGCGTCAGGATGAGGGTCATCTTCCCTTCGACCTGAGAGGCTGCCTGAAGCAGGCGCTCGCGCGAGGCGCTCCGCATCTCCTCGCGCACGTCCTCGAGCACGCTGACGGAGCCGGTCCCAAGCTCCCGCGAGCGCTCGAGGCGCTCCGCGAGCCGCACGAGAGATGCGAGGCCGGCCTCTGTCGCTTCACGGATCAGAGAGACGTGCAGAGGAGCCCCGAGCGTGTAAAGGTCGGCGACTCGCGCCAGCACGTCATCGACGAGCGGCGCGCCGCTTCCTCGGCGTGCCAGCGCGAGAAGAGCGGAGTCCACGGGACGTCCGCACGCGACGAGCGCATGCGTCCATTCGACCAGCGAGGCCGTGGCTGTTTCAGCTGCACGCCGCCGCTGTGCCGCCCGCCGCTGCACAACGAGTGAGGGCAGGATGAAACCGACGTACGCGGCGGCGACGACCACGAGGGCGCCGATCGGCAGGACCAACGCGATCACCGCGGCGAGCAGCGCCCCAACGAGCGCGAGTGCGATCTTTGCCGCCACGACATGTTCGATCGCGATGCCGAATCCACTTGCCCTCAGGGTCGCAGGCGCGATGAGCTGCAGGCCGCGAAGTCTCGCGAACGCGTTCGTGCTCGAAGGGCGAAGGAAGTCAAGACGAGCGACGACAGCCGAACGGGGCGCAGCGGCGAGGACCAGCAGGATGGCGCAGAGTCCGGCAGCGGCCGCTCCTATCACGCTCACGTGATGTCGCCGACGACGCGCCTGCTGGCGAGGATGCCGACAATCTCGAGTATCGCCGCGACAGGCAGGAGAACGAAGCGGCCGAGCGGTGTTCTCAGCGTTTCGGCCATGCCCGGCACGGTGAGCGCAAGGTAGAGGGCGAGCCCTGGCACGAGCGCCGCCAGCAACACGATCTGGACGCGCAGTCCAGACGTGCGAGCCCGCACGTCGTCCCCGATGCGCTGCTCGAACACGAGCCGATCGACCGTGCTCGCGATCAGCGTGGCGCAGCGCGAGGCCGGAAGCTGCTCGGCCACGCACAGCGAAAGCGCGTCGAGACCGAGGGTCACTCGGTGGTCCCGCGCTTGAGTCCGAGCCCCGCGCAGTGCCACATCGAGCGGTGCACCAAGATCGAATGCCCGGAGCGCTGCGGCGAACGGCCCGAACCCCGTCTCTCGCGCGGAGATAGAGGCGAGACGCAGTGCTTCTGTCAGGCTTGCCCCCGATCTCAGGCCGGCGAGGGTCATCTGGAGCAGCGCGACGGTCTGGCGAGCGCGTTCGTCACGTCGTTTCGCGGCGATCGTGCGCGCGGTGATCGACGGGACGACGGCACCGACCAGTCCGAGGGGCAGCGCACCCACGGCGTTGGCGAGCGCAAGCCCGCAAATCGTCGCGGTGACGCGCACGTACTCCCATGTGAGCAGCGATCTCGTCCAGCCCGCCTCGCGCAGCACCGATCGCTCCGGATGCGCCATCGATGGCTGCCACATGCGCGTCGATCCGAGCGGGATCAGCAGGAGACACGTTACGGCCAGCGTCGTCGCGATCGCGCCGGCGAACTCGAGACTCACGACAGCCGTTCACTCAAACGGCTCGGCAGCTGCCG
>JALYLT010000175.1 GCA_030774095.1 Chloroflexota bacterium | reverse complement strand
GTTGGCGGCTCTCGCGGCTGCTCGCTCGGCCTTCGCCTTCTTGCGGCAGTCCGGGCAGCGCTGCGGCTCGTGGAGCAGACCCTTCTGCTGATAGAACTCCTGCTCGCCGGCAGTCCATACGAAGGCGGTGCCGCATTCGCGGCAGGTGAGCGGTCTGTCTTCGAAGGCGATGGTCATCGGGTCGCTTTTCGCGCGGAATCGTACGCCGCGCCGTCACGCGGTCAAGCGGACCGGGCGGTCTGGCGCAGCCCCTCGAGAAGTCCGGTGCCGGGCTGCCAGAGACCGTCGCGCTTCGCCCTCGACGCGTCGACGCACGAGCGCTGGACCTCGCCCGGACGCTCGGGCGCCCTGGTGATGCCGGGCGGGGGCCCAAGGATCTCGGCCATTGCCGCGATGAGCTCGTTCACGCTCGTCGCGACGCCTGTCCCGATGTTGTAGACGCCCTTCCAGTTGCCGGCGAACGCCGCGAGGACGGCGTCGACGACATCGCCGACGTACATGTAGTCGCGCTGCGCGCTGCCGTCGCCAAAGACGGTCAGCCTTTCGCCCCTTTGCCAGCGGCCCACGAAGATCGCGACCACGCCGCCCTCGAGATCCTGTCGCTGACGCGGGCCGTAGACGTTCGCGAGGCGCAGCGTGATGTTCGGTATCTCCGCCGCTCCGACGATCTGTTCGGCTTCGGCCTTGAACTTCCCGTAATTCGATGTGGGGTCGACCGGAACCGCTTCCGTAGCGCAGGCCTGGGTCTCGCCGTAGATCGCGCCGCCGGTGGAGATGTTCACGAGGATCTGCGCATGCACCTCCTCCGCCAGGCGGACGACGTTGCGCGTCCCCTCGACGATCACGCGTCGATACAGGTCGGGCTTCTCCATCGATTCGACGACCTTGGTGCGCGACGCGCAGTGCACCACGGCGTCGAAACCCTCGCCGTGCACGGCCTCGCGGAGCGCCTTAGCACCCGAGACGTCCGCGACCCGAAGCGCGATGTCCGGCGCGAGGTTGGCGCGGTCGCCGGTCGAGATATCGTCGACGACGATCACCAGATCGCCGCGCGCCTCGAGTGCGTCGACGATGGTGCTGCCGATAAAGCCGGCCCCGCCGGTGACGAGTACGCGCATCTCTTGTCTGCTCCCTTTTCCACAGGTGTGGACAACTTCCGGTGGACGGCACCACGAGCGCGGGAAAAGTGGTGGACCGTCGCGGCCTGGTTCTGGGGATAGTGTCCTAGGCGCGCCGGCCCTTCTCAGTCACCCTTTCGTCCTATCGCGCGCGATCCCCCCAGCGCATTTCATCCGGATTTCCGGGCGCATTGACACCGAACGTATGTTCTAGTGTGGCAGAGACCCTGCATTTGGAGGCGGCATGACGCTGGAGAGTCCAGAGCGGACCCTTCCGTTCGACGAATCGGCCGAGCAACAGGTGCTCGGCAGCCTCCTCATCGACCGCGACGCGATCTTCAAGGTCGCCGACCTCCTTAATAAGGACGACTTCTACCTCGCGCGGCACCAGCGGATCTACGGGACGGTGCAGTCGCTGCTCGAACGACGCGAGCGCATCGACCCGCTCACGGTCCAGATCGAGCTGGCGCGGCGCGAGGAACTCGATCGCGTGGGCGGGCCGGCGTACCTGCGGGAGCTGACCGAGCTTGTCCCAACCGCGGTGGAGATCGAACGGCACGCGCGCATCGTCCGCGACCGCGCGATCCTGCGCCGGCTTCTCGGCGCGGCGACGGCCGTCGCGGCCGACGCGTACGGCGAGCCGACGGACATACCGCTCGCGCTGGATCGCGCGGAGCAGCGCATCTTCGCCCTGCGAGACGAATCCGCGAACACACAGCTTCGGCACATCCAGGGCGCCCTGCAGGAGAACTTCGATCACCTCACGCAACGCATGGAGAAGCCGTATGAAGTGAGTGGGATCCCCTCTGGTTTCCGCGAGGTCGACTTCTACACAGAGGGCTTCTCCGCGGGCGACCTGGTGGTGATCGCATCGCGCCCGTCGGTCGGCAAGACGAGCCTCGCGCTCGCGATGGCGTTCAACATGGCCAAGCGCGGCCATCCCACACTCGTGTTCTCGCTCGAGATGGACACCAAGCAGGTCGTGTCGCGCTTCCTCGCCATGAACAGCCGCACCGATCTGCTCGCGCTTCGCACCGGCAATGTGTTCGACACGGAAGCCGCGTCGTCACTCGCGGGTCTGCCGATCCTCATCGACGACACGCCGGGCATCTCGATCATGGAAGTGCGCACGAAGGCGCGGCGCGCGAGCACGCACGACCGTCTCGAGGTGATCGTCGTCGACTACATCCAGCTCATGCGCACCGCGGAGCATGAAGAGAATCGCGTGCAAGAGATCGCGACCATCACGAAGAACCTCAAGTCCCTCGCGCGCGAGCTCAACGTGGTCGTCATCGGTCTCTCACAGCTTTCACGCGCCGCCGGCGACTCAGGTGTCGAACCAAGGCTCTCGACACTTCGTGAATGCGTCACGGGTGACACCGTCGTTTGGCTCGCCGACGGTCGTCGCGTTCCGATCCAGGAGCTCGTTGGCACGACACCGGACGTGCTGTCCATCCAGGACGGGCGGATCGTCGCTGCGAAAAGCGATCTTGTGTGGTCCGTCGGGCATCGACCGGTGTACCGAGTGCGGCTCGCGAGCGGTCGCGAGATCCGTGCGACGGCAGAGCATCGCTTGTACGGCTTCGATGGCTGGCGCAAGGTCGGCGAGCTGCGCGAAGGCGACCGCTTGGCAATCGCGCGGCGTTTGCCCGAGCCCGCGGATCCGATCGAGTGGTCGGAACCGCGTGTCGCCCTGCTCGGACAGCTGATCGGCGACGGCAGCTATTTGATTAGTAAGCCACTTCGCTACACAAGCAGCTCAGCCGAGAACCGTGCCGTCGTGGCAAGTGCTGCGATTGGCGAGTTCAACGCCACGATCTACCCGCAGAAGCCGATAGGCAGTTGGCAACAGCTGTTCATCGCGGGCAACGGCAACCGCTGGCACCCGGCAGGCGTGAACGCATGGTTGCGCGGGCTTGGCATCTTTGGTCAGCCATCGCACGAGAAGCGGCTGCCGCGCGAGGTGTTCCGTCTTCCAAATCGGCAGCTGGCGATCCTGTTGCAGCACCTCTGGGCGACTGACGGCACGATTAGTTGCCGCCAGCCCGGTCAGCGTTGGAGTTCCCGGGTCTACTACGGAACTAATAGCGTCGGGCTTGCAAGTGATGTAGCCGCGCTCCTCCTGCGGTTCGCAATCGTGACGCGGACGCTTGAGGTCGAACAGGACGAGGGTTATCTCCCCATGCAACACGTCCACGTTTCGGGGAGCGAAGCACAACGACGTTTCTTGAACGAGGTTGGCGCCTTCGGGCCTCGAGTGGAACCGGCCGAACGTCTGCGCGAAGCAATAAAGGACACAAGAGCCAATACCAACGTCGACACCGTTCCCTCTGAAGTCTTTGATCGAGTGCTCGCCGACATGCGCTCGACCGAGATCAACGCGCGCGAACTGGCAATCCTCCGAGGTGTGCGATATGTACGCACGGCGAACTTCAAGGACTACTCGCCGTCGCGCAGGCTGCTCTTGGAATACGCGGACGTTTTCGAGGACAACGAACTGCGGGCAATCGCGACCTCCGACTTGTTTTGGGATCGCGTAGTCGGGGTCGTCGAAGACGGCGAGGAGGAAGTCTTCGACCTGACCGTTCCTGGCCCCGCTTCTTGGTTAGCCGATGGGATAGTTAGCCACAACAGCGGGGCAATTGAGCAAGACTCAGACGTCGTCCTGATGCTCTGGCGCGATAAAGAGGACACCGCCGCGGGCGCGCCCAAGCTGATCCACGGCAGCATCGCGAAGAACCGCAATGGACCTACCGGGATCTTCTCGCTTCTGTTCGCGGCGGAGCAGGCGAAGTTCTTCAGCAAAGCTGCGGACGACCAGATGCCGGTATGACCGTCGACTACGGACTCGCGCGCAGCACGCCGAAACCGCCGCCGGAGAATCCCGAGGCCGAGGCCTCGCTGCTCGGTGCTGTTCTTATCGATCCCTCGGTGTACGAGGACGTCGTGCGCGGGCGCATCGCGCCGGCCTCGCTGTCGCGCGAGCAGCATCGGCTCATCCTCGGTGCGGTCGAGCGCGTCGCCGAGCGCGGCGAGGCACTTGGCTTCCAGACCGTCCAGGCTGAGCTCGCTGCGCGCAATGAGCTCGATGAGGTCGGGGGCGCGCAGTTCCTCGTCGGTCTCATGCAGAACGTGCCGACTGTTGCGCACGCAGCGTCGTACGCCGGGATCGTCGAGCGCACCGCGCTGCTGCGTCGCCTTATCCAGGCAGCGAACGAGATCGCGCACCTCGCCCTCACGCGCGAGGATGCGGAGAGCGCGGTCGCCGACGCGCAGGAGCTGCTCTTCGCGGTCAGCGAGTCGAGTCTCCATCGCGACGTCGTCCCCCTCGAGATCGCACTCCGCCGCTTTGCCGATCAGATCATGGCGCGCGGCGACGACCAGCCTCAGGGCGTGCCGACGGGCTTCGAGCATCTCGACGCGAAGACGGGAGGATTTCAGCCCTCCGACCTCATCATCATCGGCGGACGTCCGGGCCTCGGAAAGACCAGCCTCGCGCTGAACGTCGTGTGGCACGCCGCGGTCGCGGCCCGCAAGACCTGCGCCGTGTTCTCGCTCGAGATGACCGAGCTCCAGGTCGTGCAGCGCCTCATCTCGATGACGGCGGAGATCGACGGCAACCGGATGCGCCGCGGCCGCCTGTCCGAGCGCGAGTTCGAGGCGATCAACTCAGCGTCGAACCAGCTGCAGCGCGCGCCCATCTTCATCGAGGAGTCGAGCCGGCTCACGGTCACCGACATCCTCGCGAAATCGCGACGCCTCCAGGCC
>JALYLT010000174.1 GCA_030774095.1 Chloroflexota bacterium | reverse complement strand
TGGCGATGTAGCTGCGCATCGTCGGCAGGATCTCGCGGAACACGATGTGGACGAGCCCGAGGTCGAGCGAACGAGCGGCCTCCACGTAGTCGCGCTCCTTCAGCGAGAGGACCTGCGCGCGGATCTGACGGAGCAGGCTCGACCACTGGATCAGACCGAGGATCACCGCGAGGAAGACGAAGCTCGTCGGCCGCAGGATGGCTGCCACGGCGATGAGCAGGATCAGCTTTGGGAGAGTGAGGACGACATCGGTGATGGCGAGGATCGTCGAGTCGAGCCTGCCGCCGACGATCGCCGCGATCGATCCGAACGTGATCGCGATGACGGTGGACACGAGCGCGGCGAGGATGGCGACCGTGAGGATGTCGCGGCCGCCGAAGACGATCTGGTTGAGGACATCCTTGCCCTGGAAGTCGGTGCCGAGCGGGTGCGCCTGCGAGGGTGTTTGGTAGATGTCCACGAGGCTTGGGTCGTTCTGGAACGGCACGAACAGCGGCGCGACGAACGCCAGCAACAGGAAGAACACGATGCCGATGAAGCCGGCGAGACCGACCGGGCGCCGCGACAGCAGGCGCAGGAATTCGACGCTCGCGAGCCACGGCCCGGCGAGGCGCTGCGCGAGTGTTGGGCGGGCGAAGACGGCGGCGCTCATCCGGAGGCACCGCCCGCGCGACCGATCCGCGGATCGAGCTTCGAGTACAGGAGATCTGCCGCGAGGTTCGCCACCACGACCGCGATCGTCGTCAACATGACGATGCCCTGGATCACGGGGTAGTCGCGCTGTGTGACGGCCGCGAGCAGGCGGAGGCCGACGCCCTGATACGCGAAGATCTGCTCGATGATGGCGGCACCGCCGACTACGAGGCCCACGCTGATCGCGAGCTGCGTGACGAGAGGCAGCACCGCGTTGCGTCCGACGTACGCGGCACGGATGCGGCCATCGGACAGACCACGGGCGCGCGCGGCGGTGACGTAGTCCTCCTCGAGCGCCGACAGCGTCGCGCTGCGCATCGACAGCACCCAGTGCCCGATCTGCGTGAGGAAGTAGATCGTGATCGGCAGCGACGCGTGATAGAAGATGTCGCCGATGAAGGCCGGGGTGAAGCCGGGCTGCATGCCCGACGTGTACGCGCCGCGCATCGATGTGAAGTTGACGAGGTGCCACTGAACACCGAGGAACAGGATCATCAGCAACGCGAGCAGGTAGTTCGGGATCGAGCTGATGAGTGATCCGCCGGTCGAGACGACGCGGTCGAGCAGCGAGTCGCGCCGGTACGCGGCGAGCAGCCCGAGACCGATCCCGACGACGAAGCTGAGCAAGAGTCCGGTGCCGACCGAGAAAAGGGTCCAGGGCAGCACCGCGATGATGATCGAGGTCACGCCGGTCCCCGACGAGAGGAACGAGTTGCCCAGATCGAGGTGCAACAGGTTCCAGACGAACGACAGGTACTGCTCGTGGATCGGCGCGTTGAGATTGATCGCGAAGAGGCTTGATGCGATGGCTTTCGCGTCCTCGTAGCTCAGGGCTCCGTTGGAGGTCTGAATGAGCTCGTCGATCTTCAGCTCGACGGGGCTCCCCGGCATCAAACGAATGAGGAGGAATGTCAGGGTCGTCGTCACCCAGATGGTCAGGAGCGCTTTCACCACCGCGCGCGAGATCGGGTGCCGCCAGCTGTCGCCGAGATAGCGGCGCGGGTTCATCGCGGTCCGCATCTGGTCCTTGGCCGCGATCGCCGTCGTCATAGGGCAGAGAGTACGGCGAGCAGCCGCTCGAGTGGCATCTCTGCCAGCGAGGCGAGCCGCAGGTCCGCCCGCGAGAGGTCCATCCCGCCTGTCAGTGCGTTCGGGACGGCCACGCAGAGCAGGCCGGCGTCTTTCGCCGCCGCGATCCCGTTCCCGGAGTCTTCGAAGGCGACGGCCTCATGCGGTTCGACGCCAAGCGCTTCCGCCGCCGCGAGATACAGGTCGGGCGCGGGTTTCGTTCGCGCTACATCCTCGCGCGTGCGGACCGCGTCCCACTCGGCGTGTAGACGCAGGCGCTCCAGGTGACCGAGCACCCACGTGCGTGACGAGCTGGACGCGACAGCGAGACGCAGGCCAAGCCGTTTCGCGTCTGCAACATATTCGCGCACCCCGTCCATGACATCGAGCGCGGCGATGAGCTCTGTCTTGCGCGCATCCCGCCGCGTCTGCGTCGCGTCGCGGTCGAATCCCTCGCCAACGAGGGTGGCGAGATGACCGGCGGGATCGAAGCCGGTGTCGCTGCCGATGTAGGCGTGCCACCGATCCATGGGTAGCACGTGGCCGTGCTCCTTGTAGATCGCCGCCCACGTCTCGTACGCCGGGGTCTCGGTCTCGAGGATCAGCCCGTCGAAATCGAAGACGAGCGCGCGGATCATCGGCGCAGCACGAGCTCCACGGCTTCGGCGCTCGCATCGAGCCCGTCGGGCTCAGGCTTCAGCACCCGCACCCGCGCTTCGCTCACCGCCGGGAAGCGCGCAAGGACCGCGCGCGCGACGTCGAAGGTGATGCGCTCGACGAGGGCGCGAGGACGTTCGGCCACCGCCTCGCGCACGACCTTCGCGAGCAGGCTGATGTCGAGCGCGGACGCGAGATCGTCGGCGCGCACGGCGTCGGCGAGGTCGGTGCGCACGATCACGTCTACCAGATACTCCTGCTGACGCGCGCGCTCGTCCGGCGTCGTGCCCTGGCGCCCGCGACAGCGAAGGGCCTTGATCTCGATGGTCCCCTCCACAGCTCAGGCCTGATCGGCGTAGCGGCGGAAGAGCGCGACGGTCGCGCGCAGCGCCTTCCAGTAGTTCGCGAGAAGGATGTTCTCGTTCGGCGCGTGCGCGCCCGATCCGGGATGGCCCATGCCGAGCGTGACGTTCGCGAGCGAGCGCTTCCCGCAGACCTGCCACATCGGCGATGTTCCGCCCGACGACGGGATCAGCAGCGCGGGCTTTCCGATCTCTTCCTCCGCGACCGCCTGCACTGCGCGCACGAGCGGATCGTCGATGCGTCCGCGATATGGCCGCGTGCCTTCCTTCGCGATGAGCTCGACGTCGGTGAAGCCCCGCCGATCGAGGTGCGCGCGCAGCAGCGTCCGGATGCGCGCCGGATCCTGGTCCGGTACGAGACGGAAGTCGATCTTCACCATCGCCTCGGACGGGATGACCGTCTTCGTTCCGTCGCCGGTGAATCCGGACACCAGACCGCAGATGTTGCACGTCGGCTCGTACACAGATGCGATCCGAGCCTCGGCGTCAGAACGGCCCCACGCGAAGGAGTCGATCTCGTACAGGCGCTTGACGACGCCTGACTCGAATGGGAGCGACGCGAGGTGCGCGCGCTCAGCCTCCGTCGGCGGCCGCACGTCGTCGTAGAAGCCGTCGATGAGGATGCGTCCGCCGCGATCGATGAGCGTGTCGAGGCATGTAACGAGCCGCCACGCAGCGTTGGGGAGATGCGTCGCGGCGCCGGAGTGGGCATCGCGCGCCATCGAGCGCACGCGCAGCTCGACGTAGAAGATGCCTTTGCCGCCGAGAAGCAGCTGTGGCCGGCCGGCGGCGTCGATCGCGCCGCCCTCCTTCAGCGCGCCGTCGCCGTCGGTGAGGGTCGCGTCGAGCGCGAGGAGGCGCGCGAGGTTCGCGCTGCCGCTCTCCTCCTCTCCTTCTATCAAGAAGCGCACGCGGAGCGGGAGCTCACCGTTGATCGCGCGATAGGCCTCGACGGCCTGGATGCGCAGGAGCAAGTGTCCTTTGTTGTCGTCGACGCCGCGCGCGAACACGGCGCCGTCCCGCACCGTCGGGTCGTAGGGCGGAGTTCGCCAGAGGTCGAGCGGCACGGCCGGCTGCACGTCGTAGTGCTGGACGCAGATGAGCGTGCGTTTGCCGGCGCCGGTCTCGCCCACGACGAGCGCGGGCGCGCCTTCGACCCGGAGCTCGTGCGACTCCGCGCCGGCGGAGACGAGACGCTCGCCGCACCAGCGCGCCGCGGCATCGAGCGCGCTCGGGTCGGTCGCCTCCGACGGGATCGCGCAGAGCTCGCGCAGCTCGGAGACGAATCGGTCGCCGTGCTGCTCGAGATAACGGTCGAGCATGTCGGGCACTACAGAAGTATGCGTTCCACTCCCGGTACCCTGCGCTCTCATGCGCGGAGACTTCTGGAAGTTCTGGACCGGCGAGACCATCTCGAGCTTCGGCAGCTCGATCACTCAGTTCGCGCTGCCGCTGCTCGTCTTCAAGCTGACCGGGTCGGCGGTCTCGCTCGGGATCGGCTTCGCGATGTTCGGCCTGCCACACCTCTTATTCGGGTTGCTCATCGGTGCGTGGACCGACCGCCTCGATCGGAAGCGCCTCATGATCGTTGTGGATCTGCTGAACGCGCTCGTGCTCGCGTCGGTGCCGCTGGCCGCCGCGGCGGGCGTGCTCTCGGTGTGGTGGATCTACGCGGCGATCTTCCTCTCCGCGACCTTGGGCATCTTCTTCGAGGCTGCGCAGTTCGCCGCGATCCCCAGCCTTGTCGAGCGTGACGAGCTCGTCGCGGCCAACGGTCGCATCCAGGCGAGCTTCTCGACCGCGACCGTGCTCGGTCCGCTGGCCGCCGGCGCTCTGCTCGCCTTCATCCCGATCGAGGACCTGCTGTACGTCGATGCCGCGACGTTCGCCGTCTCCGCGGTGACGCTGTCGCTGATCGCGCGGCCGTTCAACGCCCCGCGGGAGGCCGCTCGCACGTCGATCCGCGCCGATGTCATGGAAGGTCTGCGGTACGTGCTCCGACACCCGGTCCTGCGGAACATCTCGGCGATGATGGCGCTGATCAATTTCGTCAGCGTGACCGTGTACGCGCAGATCGTCCTGTTCGCGAAGCATCGGTTCGCCGTGTCAGACAG
>JALYLT010000173.1 GCA_030774095.1 Chloroflexota bacterium | reverse complement strand
GCCATCCCAGCGGAAGTATTCCACGGCCCTCAGGTCACGCGACCGAACGCGAACGATGCGCAGCGTGTCGCCTTCGCGAGCGTGCTCCTCGATCACCGGTACCTGATAGATGGACTGCTGGTATGAGTACTCGTAGCGCTCGCCGTCGGCGAGCGCGTACACGTGACCTCCCGGATCGACGCGGAGAACGGCGACGGGGGTGGCCAAAGCCACCCCCGTCAGCAGGACGATCACGATCCCGAGGGCGATCGCCCTCATCCGGCTACGGCTTCCACACACCTTTGGCCTTGTAGAAGTCGATGGCTCCGGCGTGGAAGTCGATCGAGGAGCCCTGCGTCGCGGTGTCGAGCTTCAGGTTCTTCGCCTCGGGGTGCACGAGCACAAGGTCGGCCTGGTTGTCGAACATCGCGGTGAGGATGGCCTTCACGAATGCGGCGTCGAACGACGACGGCACGACCAGCAGGTTCGCGACACCCGCGGTCACGACATCCACGTCGTTCTTGTATGTCCCCTTCGGGATCGTCGCCGCGAAATAGAAGTTGCCGTACTTCGCGTTCATCTTCGCGATCGCGTCAGTTTGGTCGATCAGCTTGATCGGCGTGGAGTTGGCGAGGTCGGCGACGGCGCTCGTCGGCAGGCCGCCGTCGAAGAAGAACGCGTCAGCCTTATTGTCACGGACCGCGTCGGCCGAGTCCTGCGCGGCAAGCCGCTGCGGCTGGATGTCGGTCGTCGCGTTGAGACCATAGGCCTCGAGGATCCGGATGGCCTTGGTCTCCGTGCCCGATCCGGCCGCTCCGATGGACACTCGCTTGCCCTTGAGGTCCGCGACGGTGTTGATGCCGGCGCTCGCCTTGGCGACGAGATGCATGTAGTTGGAGTACATGACGGCGATCGCCTTCGCGTCGACCTTGGCTTCCGGCGGCGCGAAGCGGTTCTTCCCGTTGATCGCGTCGAACGCCGTGTCGGCGAGAGTGAACGCGAGGTCCGCCTTCCCGTCGCGGATGAGCTTCATGTTGTCCACGGACGCAGGCGTCGATTGCGCGCTCGCCGCGACCTTCATCTTCTTGGTGAGCATGTCGGCGAGGCCCGCGCCGTAAACGATGTACACGCCGCCGGTGCCGCCGGTCACGATGTTGAGCGTCTTGCCCTCGAAGTTCGGCGTTGCCGACGCGGCCGCGGTGCCCGGCACGGTGGCCGTCGGCGCGGCTTGCCGCGGCGCGGCGCAGGCCGCGGCGACGAGAAGCACCGCCGCGAGCGGTGCGAGTGCACGTGAACGTTTCATCTCTCAACCTCCCGGTGGCCGGAGTCTAGGAGGTGCGCAGCCGTTTCAGCCGGAGCGCGCGCCGGTCCTCTGCCGCTCTCATGCGACGCCGCTCATCGTCCGTCTCGGCGAGCAAGGGAGGAAGCGGCACCGGCCGGCCGTTCTCGTCGGTCGAAACGAACACGAGGTAGGCGGACGCGACATGGGCGGCTTTCCCGGTCAGCAGATCCTCGGAGTCAACGCGCACCCCGACCTCCATGCTCGAGCGGCCGACATGATTCACCGAAGCCGATGCCGTGACGAGGTGGCCGACGTACACCGGTGCGAGGAATGAGAGCTCGTCGATGCGTGCCGTGACGACGCGCGCGCGCGCATGACGCGTCGCGGCCGCGCCGGCGCAGGCGTCGATGAGCTTCATGATCTCGCCGCCGTGCACGTTCCCATACGGGTTCGCGTCCGACGGGAGCATGGTGCGCGACATGATCGTCTTCGAGGCCGAGACGGGCTTCGCTTCAGGCATGCGAGCGAATCCTAGAGAGTCGCGCGCACCTAAACTCCAGGCGTGTCCGTACTCTCGCGTGAAGAGCTGCGCGCGGCGCTCGCGGCGGATCCTCCGCTCGTCGAGGGGCTCGACCTGCAGGTCCAGCCGAACGGCATCGATCTTCGCGTCGACCGCGTGCAGCGGCTCACGTCACCAGGCCTGCTCGGCGAGGCCGACAACGTGCGCGAGCCCGCCGCGCGGGAGGATGTGCAGGCCGACAAAGACGGCTGGTGGGACCTGCACCGCGGCGCGTACGTCATCACCTATCAGGAGAAGGTGAATCTGCCGACCGACATCATGGCGCTTGCGCGCCCGCGCTCGACGCTCCTCCGCTCGGGCGTCGCGATCCATGCCGCGGTGTGGGACGCCGGGTATTCCGGACGCGGCGAGGGTCTCCTCTCGGTCCTGAACGCGCGCGGCTACCGGCTGCAGCGTGGCGCGCGCGTCCTGCAGCTCGTGTTCTTCCGTCTCGCGTCGGCGACAGCCGAGGGGTACAAGGGCCGCTACCACGGTGAGAACGCGGGATGACTGGACCGTCCATCCGGATGGAGCCGAACGGGCCCTACGTCGTCACCGGCCCGATCACGATCGCTGATGCCGACGGTAACGAGATACACGTCGATGAGGGCCGGACGGTGAAGCTCTGCCGCTGCGGCCATTCGGGCACGAAGCCCTACTGCGACGACACACACCGCCGCGTCGACTTCGTCTCGCGTCCCTCGTTCCTCCCGGAGCCCCGCTAAGGAGCGCTAGGTTTCAGTTCTTGAATATGCCTTGACAGGTATATTCCTCTAGAGGTATGTTCGCGGCGTGAACGCCACGCTGACAGCCCTCGCAGAACCGAACCGACTGCGCATCGTCGAGCTCCTTCGCGACCGACCGCGCCCGGTAGGGGAGATCGCCAAGCGCCTCCGGCTACGTCAACCACAGGTGTCGAAGCACCTCCGCGTGCTCAGCGACGCCGGCCTGGTCGACGTGCGCCCGGTCGCGCAGCAGCGCATCTACGAGCTGCGGTCGGAGCCTTTCAACGAGCTCGACACATGGCTCGAGACGTTCAGGCGCTCCATGACAGACCGCATGGATCGGTTGGAGGAGCTGGTCAACGAGCGGAAGGCAAAGAGAGAACGGGAGAAAGATCATGGCCACTAAGACGAAGTACGAGACAACGCTCACCCTGCCGTCGGATCGAGAGATCCTGATGACCAAGAAGTTCGAGGCACCGCGCGAGGTCGTGTGGGAAGCGATCACGGACCCGGACCTCATCCCCAATTGGTGGGGCTTCGCCAGGGACGCGACCGAGGTCAAGAAGATGGACGTGCGGCCGGGCGGCAAGTGGCAATTCATCACGCACACGTCCGGTGGGGAAGTCGTTGACTTCCACGGCACGTACCGCGAGGTCGTGCCCCCCGAGAAGCTCGTGTACAGCTTCCTCTTCGGCGACATGCCAGAGGGAGACGGGTTCGTGGAGATCACGCTCGTCGAGAAGGACGGAGTGACCGAGCTTCGGGATCGCGGGGTCTTCAACTCCAAGGAGGAGCGCGACGCCGTGATCGCGAGCGGCATGGAGTCCGGAGCCCGCGAGACTTACGAGCGCCTCTCGGAACTCGTCGCGACCCGTATCGCCTAACGCGTCATCGCTCGAGGCTCGGTAGGTCGATCCCGCTGCGCTTGGCGAAATCGATCGCCTCGTCGTACCCGGCATCGGCGTGACGCATCACGCCGGTGCCGGGGTCGGTCGTGAGGACGCGGCGCAGCTTCTCGCGTCCCAGCGCGCTGCCATCCGCGACGGCGACCATCCCCGCGTGGATCGAGTTACCGATCCCGACACCACCGCCGTGATGCACCGACACCCACGTTGCGCCGGCCGACGCGTTCACCAGCGCATTGAGGATCGGCCAGTCCGCGATCGCGTCACTGCCGTCCTTCATCCCCTCGGTCTCCCGGAAGGGCGATGCCACCGAGCCCGAGTCGAGGTGGTCGCGCCCGATGACGATCGGTGCCTTGATCTCGCCGCTTGCCACGAGCTCGTCGATCCGCTCCCCGAACAGCGCGCGCTCGCCGTATCCGAGCCAGCACACGCGTGCAGGGAGACCCTGGAAGGGCACGCGGTCCTGCGCGAGGCGGATCCAGCGCGCGAGCGTCTCGTTCTCCGGGAAGAGCTCGAGCACGAGGCGGTCGGTGCGGTGAATGTCGGCTGTGTCGCCTGAGAGCGCGACCCACCGGAACGGCCCGCGGCCTTCCGCGAACAACGGGCGGATGTACTCGGGAACGAACCCGGGATAGCTGAACGCGTCGGCGAAGCCGGCCTCCTTCGCCTCGCCGCGGAGGTTGTTCCCGTAGTCGAACGCGACGGCGCCGCGCTTCGCGAGCGAAACGATCGCTTCGCAGTGCCGTGCCATCGACTCGCGCGATCGGCGGACGTAACCCTCCGGATCGCGCGCGCGCAGACCTGCGAGGTCCTCGACAGCAGCGGGGACGTAGCCGTCGAGCGGATCGTGCGCGCTCGTCTGATCGGTGACGACATCGACGCGCACGCCACGGCGCGCGAGCTCAGGCAGCACGTCGGCGGCATTGGCGACGAGCCCGATGCTTCGCGGCGTCCGATCGCGGAGCGAGCGCTGGGCGATCTGCAGCGCATCGTCGAGCGTCGGCGCGATCTCGTCGAGGAAGCCCTGCCGGCGTCGCCGTTCGGCGTTCGCGTGATCGACCTCGACGATGAGGCCGACGCCTTCGTTCATCGTGATGGCGAGCGGCTGCGCCCCGCCCATGCCACCGAGCCCGGCCGTGACGACGAGCCGACCGGCGAGCGTGCCGCCGAAGTGCTTGCGCGCGACCGCCGCGAACGTCTCGTATGTTCCCTGGAGGATCCCCTGCGTCCCGATGTAGATCCAAGAACCCGCGGTCATCTGTCCGTACATCGTCAGACCCGCGGCCTCAAGCGCGCGGAACTTCTCCCACGTTGCCCACTTCGGCACGAGGAGCGCATTCGCGATGAGCACGCGCGGCGCCCATTCGTGGGTGCGGAACACGCCGACGGGCTTGCCCGACTGCACGAGCAGCGTCTCGTCGTTCTTCAGGCGGCGCAGCGTCGCGAGGATGCGATCGAA
>JALYLT010000172.1 GCA_030774095.1 Chloroflexota bacterium | reverse complement strand
GTGATGGAACGACCCGCGATCTCCGCGTGTCCCCATCCCGCGACAATGGCGTGCGGATGCATGAGGCCGAGCCGGTGGTACGGAAGGACCCAGAGTGAACGTACGCCAGCGGTGCCCGAGCTGAACGATGTCGCGACCTCGCTGGCATTCGAGTCGGTGTAGCCCTGCGCTGCGAGTCGATCACGCACGGACACACCGCTGAAGCCGGGCGCGCCCGTGATCTCATCGTGACCGAGCGTGTCGTTGCGAGCGAGGTATTCCGCGTGGCGCTGCGCGGCGGACGTCACGCGTTCGTCCGCCCGCACCGCGGGCGCGCCGACCGCGGCACGAAGGTCGTTGTGCACCCGCAGCATCTCACCCGCGTCGTTGGTGAGCGACGACGCGGTGGCGCTCGGTGTCGGGTTGGCCGACGGGCTCGCCAACGGGCTCGCCGACCCCGCGGCAGGACTCCCGGTCGGTGAGGACGCGGCGCTTGTCGTAGGCACGGCGACCGCGGTTTGCGTCGGCGTCGGCGATGCGACCCTTACGGCATCAGGAGTTGACAGACGACCCGCGATCGCGAGGCCGACCGCGAGGATCACGACGAGCGCATATGGGAGAAGCGTGAAAGCGGTGGCGACGCGTCGCATGACGCGACGCTACGGGTTCTTTGCGACCGTGACGATCGTGAAGATGCCGAGATCCTGCAGCGGTCCTCGACCATCGATGCGCGGCAGCAACTGCACCGTGTACGAGCCGAGCTCGGCGCGCGCCCGGAGGTTCACGACGAACCAGCCGACCTGGCCGGGGGCGACGTACTCCGTCGACTGCACGGCGACGCCGGTGCCATCCAGCAGCGCGAGCGAGGCCTGCGCGCCATCGATGCCTCGGTACCAGCCGGCCGAGCCCGTGTTGCGAAGAGCGACGACCCACTCCACCACTGCGTTCGGCGTCGTCGTCGGATACACCGCCTGCGATTCGAACGTTGCCCCGTACGCGCCCAGCGGTGGGAGCGGGAACGGCGCGGGCACGAGCGTGGCCGTGGGTGCGGCCGTCGGCGACGGCGCTGTCGCTGATCGAATGGCGTTCACGATCGCCTCGTTGAGCGGCGACGCGACGACGGCGACCGCGAGAAGGATCAGCACGGCGCTCCCCAGAACAGCGCGGTTCCCGAGCACACGAGCGATGAGTGAACCAGCGGCCGCAAAGGGCGTCCCCAGCGAGCTGATCCTCGGCAGCGCAACCCGAGGGAGCGCGACGCGAGGTAGCGCAACGTGAGGGAGCGCAACGTGAGGCAGCGCGACGCGAGGCAACGCAACCCCAGCGCGCGCTTCATCGCGTTTCGTGGGCTCCGCCGCACGAGGGGCTGACACGCGCGCATTGGACGAGGTAGCGGCGACCTGACGGATGCGCGCCGTCGCACTGGCGACGAGGGCGATCAGACGCGCCACGGGCGTGGTCACACGCGTGACCAGCGCTGCGAGTTGCGACGTGTCGATGCGCTTCGCGACGAGTTCGCGCCCAGCCACGATGAGCCCGTCTGGTCGTACGTCGCCGAAGAGAAGACGCGCTTCTTCGGCGAAGCCCGTTGCCCAGGCGCTGACACCCGACATGTCAGGTCTTACCGAGGTCAGCGAACGCCTCACGGCGAGCAGCGTTTCTGGTACGCGCGCGGTCGTACCGTCGAGTTGCGGCGCCGCCGGCTCGGGCACCTTGAGATCGACGCTCGGTGGCGCACTCGCGATATTCGCCGGCGCTGCCGGCGCCGTAGCGGAACGCGTCGGTCCCGCAAGAGCGGACAGCGTGGAGGGCGCAAAAGTCGGCGTCTCCGGTAGAGCGGCTGCAGGCGAGTCGGACGGCGCCGGCGGCGGAGCGGCGGCTGGCGCATCGGTCGCAACTGGTGGAGCAGCCGCAGCCGCAACGGTCGGCGCCTGCGGCATGGCGGCTGCGAGTGCGTCCGCCGTGTCCTCGGCAGCCTTGGTCGCGGGCTTTACATCTTTCGCGATCGAAGTGAGGCCGGTGAGCGTGACTGGCAGCGGGATCAGATGCTCGAACACGATGAACGTGTCAGTGGCACCGTCATGGATCGAGGCGACGCGCATCACCGACGGACGTTCGATCGCCGCCATGCGGCGCGCCTCGGCGAGGAAGCGCTGCCGTGCGGCTTCGTCGCCCCGATCGCGCAGGATCTCGAGCGTGACGACGATTTCGGTGGAGTCGTCGAGTGCGTGCCACACGTCAGCGACGTCATCGCCGCCTTTGAACATCGCGAGGCGATAACGGCCGGCGAGGACCTGACCGATCTGGCGGCCGCTATCGGCGGGCGCGGGGGTCGCTTCGGTGCTGTTCACCTGCATGGACTAACGCCAGACGGGTGCTTTGTCATCGGGGAGCGGCCGAACGGGCCTTTGCGGCGACCAGACTGGTTCCGTTCTGTAACGCCTTTAGTGAAGGATGACCGGCGCGAGGTCGGCATCTGTCATCTGGGAGTCGAGCGGGTAGATCGGGCGGTCGAGCCCGCGGTGGCCGAGTCGGACGATGTCCTGATCCACGCCGCCCGGCGTCAGCGCGAGGACCCAGCCCTTCGCGGCGTCGTACAGATCGGGCACGAGATAGCCGACCTTCACGACGGTGAGGTCGTGCGCCGCAGGGTCGAGGCCGAGCTGCGTGAAGTCCCGCATGAAGTGAAATGGCTTGCGACGGCTGGTGAGGACCGCGCGAATGCCGCCGGACGCGACGACCGCGATGTCGCCGCCGACCCCGTCGCCGAACGCGACCTGTCGCACCTCGCCGCGCAGCGGTACATCAGCACCCTGCGGGGATCCGAATGCGCCGCCGACGCGCAGATCGACGGTCGCACCTTCGCCCGCGTCGACGCACCGCGCCACCGCGGATGGATCGACGACGCTCGCCCAGATCGCGGTCGCTCCGCCGGCGATGAGCGCGGGGTGCGCGAGCAGACGTTCGAGCATGAAGGCGACGTCGCCCGCGCCACCGGCCGTCGGGTTGTCCCCCGAGTCGCTGATGAAGAAGGGGCGGTCGCGGCTGGCGAGTCCGGTCGAGATGCACCAGTCGGCGTCGCCGGCCGACGTGCTGAACGCGAACTGCGCGCGTGCATTCCAGTACATCTCCGCGAGACCGTGCGCTTCACGTGCGATCGCGTCGTCGTCGGTCCCCGTGACCACCACGGCAGCACTGCAGCGCGGCTCATCGGCCCACGCGTAGCCGATCCACACCGCCGCATCGATGATCCCCGCGCGCTGTTCGATCGTGTGAAGCGCACCGTAGATCGAGCGCGCGGGCTCGTCTCGAGTGCTTGCCTTCTCGCCGGGTAACAGCACCGGAACGCGCACCCAGGCCTTGCGCGGTCGCACGCCCCCGTCGAGGCACGCGACGAGATTCGCGACGGCGCGCTTCCGCGTGAGGGGGGCGTCCTCATGCGGCGACATGCGATGCGAAGTCGCGAGATCGAGCGCGGACACGAGGCGACGCGACATGTTGCCGTGCGGGTCCATCGCCGCGGAGATCAGCGCGTTGCGTCCGACGACCTCACGCACGGCTGTCGCGAGATCTCCCTCGGCGTCGGTCATACCCACGACGCTCATCGCACCGTGGATGTCCAGGAATACTCCGTCGAGCGGGAGCGCGGCGCGCAGTCCTTGCAACAGCTCGCTCTTCACCGACTCGTAGAAGCTGCGCTCGACCGCGCCGCCCGGCAGCGCGCGCGCGTGCACAAGCGGCAGCCAGTCGACATGACTCGGGAGGTCGTCGTATCGCGCGCGCAGCTCGTCGCCGCGCACGACGGTGAAGTCGGTCGCGACGCTGCGGTGCGGCGAGAACGTGCTCGACTCGATGTGGATGCCGCCAATGGCGATGCGGTGCCGCGTCATGCGGGACAGAACGGTAGCGTGCTAGCTCGTCCCCCCGTCCGTGCGCTTCTCCACCGTGACCACAGCATCCGTGACGATCGCGGCAACGGCGGCGATCGCGGCCCACACCGGCAGCAGCAGCGCGCCGACGACGCCGAGGGTCAGCGGGACCTCGATGATCGTGACGCCGTCACGCGTCTTGACCAGGAGACGGCGGGCGTTCCCTTCGTCTACCAGCGCCTTGATCCGCTCGATGACGCGGTCGACCCCTTCCTCGTCGATGTGGAACGTCTCGAACAGCGTTTCCTTCGTCGTTGGCATCTTCAGTCCCCCTTCTTTCTGACAGTTTCGAGTGCCTCACCGGACTTTCCGGTCGTCCTGCTCCGAGTACGGCCCGAACCCGCCGTGGATTTCGTCGCCTTGGCAACACTCACCGTGTGGGAGGCGTCCGGGTCCGTGAAAGTGAGCAACCGCTCCCCCTCCACGGCGACCGCGTCCATGTCCTTTCTACCGAGTGGCGCGACAGTCTCGATGCGCAGGATCGCAGTCCCGTCATCACGGATGATCTTCCATGTCGCTCCGATGAATCCGTCGATCAGCACTGTGCCGAAGCGACCTTCCATCACGGAGCGCTGCGACCACCGAAGGTCGTCGCGGACGATGCGGGAGCGGTCGTCGTGCGAGAGGAAGACGTTGTCGTACTGCGGCAGGAACCGCGGGGGCGCGGGCGTGTCGGGGTCCGGCAACCGACCATCACGCACATCGAAGAGCTCGCGACCTCTCTCGTCACTGAACGTGCGCAGGCGAGGTCGAAGCCGCTCGAACACTTCGCGCAGCCCCGTGAGGCGCGACCAGGTCCCGGCATCGG
The DNA here is from genome assembly GCA_030774095.1 of Chloroflexota bacterium. Lineage (GTDB taxonomy): Bacteria > Chloroflexota > Limnocylindria > P2-11E > P2-11E > CF-39. The sequence goes on along the minus strand of JALYLT010000172.1, from coordinate 197 downwards.
CAACGGTCGCGGGGCCGAACGCGCGCAGGTATCGGAGCATCAGCTTGTCGGGCGAAGCGTCGCCGGCAACATCGCGGCCGAGCCACGTCTGCAGCAAGGCATGTCGCGGCTGTCCGCTCGCGCCCCAGACACCGCGTGGCGGAACCTGCACGAGCGGCAGGTGAAAGTGCACGGCCGCGGCAAGCGCCTCGGCGTCC
>JALYLT010000171.1 GCA_030774095.1 Chloroflexota bacterium | reverse complement strand
CTGAACTCAACGGCAGCGGTGCGGTGACCGCGTCGTTCCGCTACCGGGCGTACGGGCAGCTCGCGCAGCTGACCAACACCGCGCCGACGTACCTCGGACTCGCGAGCCAGCTTCTGGATCCATCCGGCCTGTACTACATGCGCGCGCGCTGGTACGACGCTACGACGGGGAGATTCATGACTCGCGATCCGATCAGTGGGCAAGCCGACGCGCCCAGTTCCCTGAACGCATTCGGTTATGCCGACGCGAACCCTATCAGCGCAACCGACGCATCGGGCCTCTGCACGGATCCTCGTGCCGGGAGCAGCGGCACGCGCTACTGCATTGCGGCGTACATCCCGACGGCGCAGTCGACGCCGCCCTTGATCGGATTGCTCACGGGAGACTTCGGTGGCGATGACCGTGGTCCCCAGAGCAATGGCGGGTCGTATCGGCTCCAGTTCGGCGTCGACGCTAACGGCCGTTTGATTGGAGACCCCGACAGCTATCCGACGAGGAACATCCGGGGGGATGGTTCGGTCGAGATCAAACAGGCGGTACCGCATTGTGCCCAGCGCCGCCACGGTGTCAGCTGTTACGGAAAGAACCCATTCACCTGGTACGCCCCCGCGATAAAGATCGCTGTCGATGTCAGTAGTGACGGATCAATCACCGTCTCAGGGACCGCCTACCCGTCGGTCGAGGTTTGGCGTTACGAAGGCGAAGAAGGGACCGCGACGAATCTTGCCGACTACGATGCGCGAATGAGTTTCTGGAAGACCTCTGGTCTGTTCTTGGGTGCAGACTATCTGACCGCTCATTAGGCGCACGCAGTGATCGATCGCCGCCAGATAACGCTCGTCGCCATTGTGGCGGGCGTGATTGTCCTATCAGTCATCGGTGTCTACGCGATAATTGATTCGATTGCCGCTGGCCCGGGTCGGCGACCGGTGGAGATTTGGGAAATCCCTGGCGGATATAAGGGTCTGATCGTGGCGCACTTCGGCGTGGCAGAGTGTCCGCCCACTCCGCGCCGTGACGGTCGTCTCGTGCATGCCGTGGGCCTAGACGGAACGTTCTGTTCCTCAGAGCTTCTCGCCGAGGGTGGTGCTGTGGATATCTATGAGTACGTCTATCCGGACGGTCACCGGACGACACTGCGTTACGGGGACGAAGTTGCAAAGCTTATCGTTCGCGGCCGTGTAGAGCCGGACCCCTCAGCCGACCTGTTCATTTTTGTCGGGACGCCTGATGAGCAACGGAAGGCGCACGAAAATCTACCAAGGAGCTGAGCCACCCAGGCGCGGAATGTCCCGTTCCCCTTCGCCGGGGCCGAGCACTTCGCGCTCACGTACGACGGGCTCAACCGCCTCACCGCCGTCACCGGCCCGGTCCCCGAGACCTTCGCTCTCGACGGTCCCTCCTATGTGCTGACCCGCAGTGGCACGACCGAGGCCTACGACAAGGCCAACCGTCTGATCGACGACGGTGCCGTGCACAACGTCTGGTCCAACGCCGACCGGCTCACCACCCGCGGCACCGACACCTTCACCTACGACCCGCTGGACCGCCTGACCAACTCGACCGTCGCCGGCACCGCGCGCGTGTATACGTACAACGGCGACGGTCTGCTGCAGACGCGCACCGGCGGCGTGGCCGCGAGCTTCCTCTGGGATCCCTCGACCTCGCCCAGCCGCGAGCTCAAGCAGGGCAACGACAACATCATCTACGGCCTCGGCCCACTCTATGTCGTCAAGGCGGACGCGACCACGCTCACGTTTGCGCGCGACGGTAGCAAGAACGTGCGCGCTGAACTCAACGGCAGCGGTGCGGTGACCGCGTCGTTCCGCTACCGGGCGTACGGGCAGCTCGCGCAGCTGACCAACACCGCGCCGACGTACCTCGGACTCGCGAGCCAGCTTCTGGATCCATCCGGGCTCTACTACATGCGGGCTCGTTGGTATGACCCGGCCAACGGAAGGTTCATAACGCGCGACCCACTCCGTGGCTCGCCTCTCACACCGTCGAGTCTTAACTCGTTCGCCTACGCGGGTGCAAATCCGGCGCTCGCGTCGGACCCAACCGGCCTTGCCGCTACGATCGGTGATCAGGAAGGTGGCGGATGTGACCTGCACTGCGTACACGAGGTTGCTCTCAAGTCAAACTTGGACAGGTGCCAATCGTGTGCGCAGTTCTTAGCCTCTCCCGCGGTTCAAGCGACGCGCGATGCGTTCCTCGCGCTTCCCGATAGTGCACGGCCCGATTACTTGAAGGTCCAAGGTGGCTTTGAGAATCCGTTCGGGGTCTACACTGCCGTCACACTCGACCGATACGGAAACCTTTACGTTCAGCCGATCGGCGCAGCCATCGGGACGCCCGGCGCCTTCGGCAGCATCACAGTCGGATGGCTGGTCACAGGCTATAAACCGTCAGAGAGCGAAGTGCGCTCGTTCCTGTCAGGGCAAAGTTATTCTGGCGGCGGGGCCCTCGGCGCCGCAGTCGACTGGACCTGGAGTCCAAACGCATCCGGCGCGCAACACGCGGTCGAAGTCGGAATCGGTTCCCCCCGTGGAGGCGTCTCAGTTGGAACGTCCTACTGGGCGACGCAACTCCCGTTCGGGTGGTAGCGGAAGGAGGTCTAGCAGCACATGTGGCTCTTGGCGTACGCGATTGCAGCCCTTGGCATAGGGGCAGCGTTACTGCTTGTTCCCGGGGTCATCAGAGAAAGGCTCCTGCCCGACTGGGCAGGCCGACAAGGTCCGCTTGCAGGTACGTCTCTTATTGCGTTCCGTTTTGCGGGCTTGTGCTTGGTGCTAATCGGCGTAATCGCCGCGCTCGGCTTCTTCTTGGGCACGCGTTAGACGCTACTCCGAGAGCGACGCCCTGACTGAGCAGCGCGCGCCTTGAGCGTGCGATGCACCGGCTCAGGGACATCACGGATCTGAATGAGCTTAGCCATCGGTTGAATGTTGACATCCGTGGGTGGAGTAAGGCCAGTCCGCTATTCGTCGCCGAAGCGGTTCGGGTCGAAGCGAGCGCGGTCCTGCGCCTCGTGTAGGAGCATGAGGAGAGACACGGGGCCATCGGGGTCGCCTTCGTCGAACGACCACCAGACGACATACGGGAGTGGCTCGCCCAAGAGGCGAACGCGATACGAGATGGTGCCGCGCTTTTCGACTTCCATGCCGACAGCGGGAAAGGCGGTGACGCGTTGGATGAACGTATTGACCGCGTGTTGAAGGCTCGTTAGTTGCTCCGGGTGGGCGGTTGCGCTTAAGCCAGCGAGCGCGATCCTGAAGGTCTTGGCGGACTGTCGGTGGTAGCGGAGGGACCGCGCCACGGGTTAGTCGCCCGCAGCCGCCTGTTCCCTCCGCGGCTGCGCCCGGACACGGTGAAGATGGCATCGATCTCCGCCTGGGTGACTTCCTCGAAGCCGTCGCGCTCGATGCGCGCCATCAGCTCGTGGAGGCGCTCGGTCTGCCACGTCGCGCACGCTCGCGCTGGCGTTCCTCGTGGATCTCGTTCGCCCGCTCGAAGGCAAGCGCGCGGATGGTCGTTGACGGCTCGGCAAGGGCAATGCTGACCGGCGCAGCCTTCCGAGTCCGGTCACCGTGTCCCATGCCCTACCTCCGCGGGATAGTGAACTTCACTACCGACCATAGCGCGCCATCGCTCATCGGCATGAACCTGAGAACCGGTAACTTCACTAGCCCTAGCCTGAGCGCTCATGGGCGTGCTCGCGGACTTCGAAGGATGGCCACGCGGCACGCTCGGGGTCGCCATCGGCGTCTTTGACGGCGTCCACATCGGTCACCAAGCACTAATCCGGCAGACCGCGGAGCGCGCGAAGCAACAAGGCGGCAGAGCGCTGGCGGCGACGTTCGACCCGCTCCCTATCCAGTCGCTCGCGCCCGGCGCTCCTCCATCCGCGCTGTCGGACGTCGACAACCGCGTGCGCCTCCTGCATGAGGCCGGCGCGGACGACGTGGTCGTCTTCCACTTCACCAAGCAGTTCGCTGCGCTCACAGCCGACGAGTTCATCCGCCGACTCGCGGAGGCGGGCGCGGTGCGGCAGATCTTCGTCGGCGAGGATTTTCAGTTCGGGCACGACCGCGGTGGGAACGTGAGCATGCTCGCCGCAGCCGGACCCACGTACGGCTTTGAAGTCGCCCTCGCACCGCCCGTCAAGCTCGACGGCGAGGTCGTGAGCTCGACGCGGATCCGGAACGCGCTGCTCGCCGGCGACGTGGAGAATGCCGCCCGGCTTCTGGGCCGTCCGTACACGGTCAGAGGCACCGTCGTACACGGCGACAAGCGCGGACGCGCCCTCGGCTTCCCGACGATGAACCTCGCCGTCCCACGGGAACGCCTGCTGCCGCGCGACGGCATCTATGCGATGTGGGCGACGGTGAACGGTCAACGCGCGGCCGCCGCCGCGAGCCTCGGCGTGAGGCCCACGTTCGGCGGCGGTGACCGGGTCCTCGAGGCGTATCTGCTCGACTGGAGCGGTGACGCGTACGGCGACTCGGTCGAGGCCGCATTCGTGAAGCGTCTACGCGACGAGCTGCGCTTCGCGAGTGCCGCGGAGCTGAGCGAGCAGATCGGGCGCGATGTCGAGGCTACCCGCGCCGCGCTGCAGCGCCATTCGTGACGGACGGTCACCTCGTCGGGTACACTTTCGACCAACAAACAAGATCTACGGATCAGAGAAAGGACAGTGGGTGCCGCCCGCGACGACGACATCCAAGCGTGAGGTCATTGAGACCTACCGACGTGACGAAAAAGACACCGGTTCGCCGGAGGTCCAGATCGCGGTCCTCACGCAGCGCATCAAGCATCTGACCGAACACCTGCGCGCAGCCCGCCACGACAATTCCAGTCGCCGCGGCTTGCTCCAGATGGTCGGACAGCGGCGGCGGCTCCTCGCCTACCTGCACCAGAGGTC
>JALYLT010000170.1 GCA_030774095.1 Chloroflexota bacterium | reverse complement strand
AGTAGTCGGTGGTCGATGGGTCGCTAGTCACCGTCGGAGCGGGAGCGGCTTGGGCCTGCGGTTGGTTCGCCAGAGCCCATCCGGCCTCGAGGCCCGCCGTGAACGCGATGACTGTTGTCACGACGATCGCCAGCACGAGTTTCTGAAGATCGAGCGGCATCTTCTTCCTCCTTCGAGTGCAAATCGCACCTTATTGGGAGGTCGGCGCTAGGCCATCCGTTGAATTACCGGTGCCGGTACCGGTCTTTGGTCTACGGTCGTCGGTAGCTGGAGTCGGATCTCGAGGACTGCCTACCCGAAACGCGCACGTTCTTGTGTAGGCGTTAGGCGAACAGCGCGGACTCGCCGCGCAGTCGACGGGTGCAAACCCAGGCAGCCATCACGCGTAGCAACGCGTAGCAACGCAGGCGGAATCGCCCGGTACGGCGCGGTATGTGTCGTGTCGGCACGTTCGAGAACTCGGTCGGTTGTGCGTGGCGACTCGCGCTTCGTAAACCGCCGGTCGGCAGTTCGAGTCTGTCCGTCGGCTCTGTTTTCGCGGTCTCCTGCGCGCGGTGCTGCAACGGTGCTGCAGCGCGCGGTTTTCGGAGGTAAGAGTCCCGGTAGACGGACAGAGGTCTGCGAGTTGCTTTTGGCTCGCTAAAGGGAGGAGCCGCCCGAGTGGGCGGCCCCTTCGTTCCTCTTCGACGTGCGAGGTCGGACCAAGGCTATGGCAGGTTCGCCGGCTCGTTCTTCCCAACGGTTGCGATCCAGCTCACGCAGTCTCCCTGGTTCTTGAAGATCTCGTACGCCATCCAGCCGCCCTTCTTGCAGTCGTCGAGATCAAACGGCCGGTCGTACTCCACGACGTAGCCCGACTGCAGGAACGTGCTGTTCTGGTCATTCCATTTTCCTGGGGTCAGCCAGAACTCCAGGTACTGCTCGCTCGCCGGACCGTAGTAGTCGTTCGGCTCGCCGGTCTCCCAGTTCGTGTAGACGAACGGCTCGCCGGTCACCCATGACCAGTTAAGCGCGGCACCCGTCTGTCCGAGCGGCTGCGATCCGCCGATCCAATAAAAGGCCGGGGTCAGCCCGTTCGCGACGAGGAAGTCGGTCTCCGCCTGCGAGGTGATCGTGACGAGGTGACCCGCGAAGCCGTTGTAGGTCCTGGCCTGGGCCGCAGTCTTCGCGTTTGGCCAGGTGATGCCCGCCGACACGGCCACCACCTCGTAGCAGTGGCCGGTTGCTGTGTCGCAGAGGACGGTCTGCGCGCTCGCGGTAGTGGCGGAAGCACCGAAGATCCCAAGAGCCATCGCCACCACGGCCGCCAGCGCCACGCTCCGCACGAGTCTCATCTGTGTTCGCACGTCTTCCTCCCTCGTCATCGCGGTTCTCATCGTACTCGGGATGAGATTCGGCAAGGTAGGAGCGGCCGCGGAGGAAGGTCTGCATCGTCTATGTCGAAAAGCGAGCGATCATGATCACTCTGTCCTGGGAGTCGACGACGGCGGAAGGTTAGGAACACGATGAAGACACCGACCAGGATCTCCGCATCCGAACAAGTGAGGAAGGTGCCATCGGCGGTGCGCCCGACGGTGCAGGCGGCGCGTCGGACGGTGAAGGCTGCCGCCCCGAAGGCGGCGAGAGAGATCGCGTACCAAAGCCAGCCCCCGCGATCGAGTCGGTACATGTGGAAGATCGTCCGTTACACCGTTGCCGATGCGAACGTCGTCGCGATCGGTACGTTCCCTACGTACGCGACGATGTTCTTCTACCGCGGCCGCGAGCTCGACGACGACGGTGGACTGCTCGAAGGCAGCGGAAAGCAGCTCCGGTTCATAAGACTGCGCGTTCCCGCAGATGCCGCGCGGCCCGCGGTTAGGCGCTTGGTGCGGAAAGCATTCGCGTTGGCGTAACGGTTTCAGCGCTCGGAGACGAAGTCCTTGAGTCCGAGCTCCGCGGCCATCGCCTTCGATCGCTTATCGGTGGCGTCGGCTTCGGCGCCGCGGCCGATCGCGCGAAGGATCTGCGCGCGAAGGCGTAACGCGCGCGCGAGTGACGGCCGCGCCTCCATCTCTTCCATGAGGCTTATCGCGGCGTCGATATCCGCAAGCGCGGCCGCGTGATCGGGCGGCTTTGCGTACGCACGCGTTCGCGCCCGGTGCCAAAGGGTCAGCGCCTCGCCGCCACGGTCGTGCATCGCGTAGGCCCGCTCCAGCGCGAGCGTCCACGCGGCCAGGCCGCCTGGCGTATCGCCCAGCTGCGTTCGCACCGAGCCGAGCATTCCCTGAGCCATCGTCCTGAATGGCTCCATGTTCGAGACCTGCGCGAGCTCGTCGCCGCGCTCGAGGGGGACCTTGGCTCCAAGCGCATCGTCGTGCGCGAGGTGTGCGATCCCGGCCATGACGTTCGACGCAACGCCACACGCCATCGCGCCGAGCTCCTCGGACCGTGCCGCGCACGATGATGCGAGCGCCTCACCTTCCGCGATGTCACCGCGTTCGATCAGGAGCGAGCTCCGTGCGATCTGCGAATCCAACGTGGCGATGGGATCGCCGCCCTCCGCGAGCCGTTCCGCGTCGGCCAGCGTCCGCTCGGCCGCAGCGAACTCGCCCAGCCGCGAGTACGTCACCGACAGCAATCCGCTGAGGATCGCGGACGAGAGTGGGTCGCCGTGCTCGATGATCGGCGGAAGCGACTCGGACAGGAGCCGCGCGCCCTCGCGCAGCTGACCGGTGCCCATCATCCCCGCGCCAGCGAACGCGTTCGGTATGGCGTCGGCCAGCGGATCGCCGCGTGCGCGGCCTATCTGCGCCGTGCGGTCGGTGGCGTGCTTCAACGCAGGGCTCGTGTCCGGGCGTTCGCCGCGCATCCGACGAAGGAATGCGAGCCAGAAATATGCGTCGCCGACGAGCTTCAGATCCGCGCCCTCTTCGCCGAACGCGAGCGCCCGCTCGAGCCGCGTGGTCGGCCCGTCGATGCTCCCGAACGTCCAGCTCACCTTGGCGCCACCGAGCGCCGCGCGCAGGCGCAGGTCGATCCGCTGATCGTCGTCGCCAAGGCTCGCCTCGGCGCGGTCGAAGAAGGCGAGGGCTTCGCGGTTCGCGAACCGCTCGAGGGCGTGCTCGCCCGCGACGACGAAGTGCTCGACCGCCGCTGCGGGATCGCCGGCCCGTTCGAAGTGGAGCGCGATCACCGCCGCGAGCTCGCTACGGCGATCCGGATACAACGCGAGCAGCGTCTCGGCCGCGGCGCGGTGCAGCGTCCGGCGGTCCTGCTTCAGAAGCGAGCTATACGCGGCGTCCTGGACCAGTGCGTGGCGGAACAGATACTCGAGCTCCGGCTCGAGCGCAGCCACCTGCACGAGGCCGCTCGCCTCGAGGGTCCCGAGCTCGTTCCGCGCGGTCACCCGGTCTTCGCCTCGAGCAGGCGCTCGAGCATCGTGACCCCGAACTGGCGACCGATCACCGCGGCGACGCGCAGCGTCCGCTTGCTCTCGGGCGGGAGCCGGTCGATCCGGGCCAGCAGCAGTCCTTGCAGCGTGTCAGGGATCTCGACGTCCGACACCTGCGCCGTCGCGACCCAGCGGTCGCCTTGATGCGCGATCGCGCCGCGATCGATGAGCATCCGGATCACTTCCTCGAGGAAGAACGGGTTTCCCTCCGACTTTTCGAGGATGTGATCGCGCGTCTGTTGCGGCAGCGATTCGACCCGCAACAGATTCGCGACGAGCGTGCGGGTGTCGTCTCCCGACAAAGGTTCGAGACGCAGCTCGACGAGCGCCTCGCCGAAGACGTCGCGCACGGCGGAGACGAGCCGCCATCCTTCACTCTCGCGGTCGAGGCGCGAGGTCGCGACGATGAGCAGCGGCAGCTCGTTCACGAGTGGCAAGAGTTGCTGGATCACGTCCACCGACGATGCATCGGCCCAGTGGAGGTCCTCGCACGCGAGGATCACCGGGCCGCTGGCCGCGAGCGCGCGCACGACACTGATGACGGACGAGACGTACCGCTTCACGGTCTCGAGTTCGAGGGCGGAGACGCGCGCTCGCACTTCGGGGTCGAGATGGATGGAGAGCAAATGCCCGAGGTACGCGTATGGGTCCGACCATGCGTCACCGAAGAGCTCTTTCGTTCGCGCTTCGAGCGCGGCCCGCACCTCCGGCTCGTCCGCGGTCGCCGCGACGCCGATGCACGACCGGACGAGATCGAGGACGAGGTGATAGGGAAGGGTGCGGCCGTATGACAGGCATCGCGCCTCGACCCAGCGCGCGGACGGATCGGACGCCGCAACGTGCGCCCGCAACTCGGCGAGCAGCCGGCTCTTGCCGATACCGGGCTCACCGAGGATCGACGCGACACGGCCCTGCCGCGCGCGCACGATCGCGAACGCGTCGCGCAGACGCCTGAGCTGCGCATCGCGGCCGATCATCGTCGAGTGCACTTCGGTGCCGAGCCCGCGGGCGCTCACCGCACCGGCGCGGAGAGCATTGATCTGATAAGCACGCACGGGTTCGGCCTTGCCTTTGAGCTCGAGGGGGCCCGCGTCGGTCGCGTCGACGAGCGGTGCGACGAACTTGTACGTCGCCGCCGTGATCATGACGCCACCGGGCGGTGCGGCGGCCTGCATCCGCGCTGCGATGTTCACCGCGTCGCCCATCGCCGTGTACTCGCGCGCGATGTCGGTCCCGACCATCCCGACGACGACCGGGCCGGTGTTGATGCCCACGCGCACCTGGAGCGGAACGGTGTGATGCGCTTGGGCCTCGTCGCCGGAGTCCGCGATCTCGCGGACCATATCGAGGCCGCAGCGCACCGCGCGCTCCGGGTCGTCCTCGTGCGCGATCGGCGCGCCGAAGAACACGAGCACGCCGTCGCCCATGAGCCGCGCGACGGTCCCGTCGTAGCGCGCGGCCACGGCGTTCAGCCGCGCGAACGCCCTGCCAACGAT
>JALYLT010000169.1 GCA_030774095.1 Chloroflexota bacterium | reverse complement strand
GCACGCGAGGCCGCGCACCGCGACGAGCCTCAGGTCGGCATCGCTCGAGCGCATCAATGCGTCAAGGATCGCGCGGGCACGCGGCTCGTGCGCGAGGAGCGCGGCCGCGCAAGCGGCGCGTACCGCGGCATCGGGGTCGTCGAGCGCGGCGCGTAGCGCCGGGTTGTCGCGGCGCGCGAGCGCGCTCGCCGCGGCGAGGCGCACGTCGTCGTTCACGTCGCCCAGCGCGGCCACGAGCACCTCGTCCGCGTCGGCGAGCTGGCCGAGGACTTCGATCGCGATGTGTCGCGTCCGCGGATCGGGATCCAGCGCGCCGGCGCGCGCGGCTGACATGGCCGCGGCGTCGCGGCGGAAGCCGCCGAAGGGCTCCTCCTCAGTGGTGAACACGATGGGCTGGCCGGTGCGCAGCGTCCGCACGAGCGCGTTCGCGTACTGGCGCGACGCGCGCCACCAGATGTACGCCGTGACGAGTGCGGCGCCAAGCCCGATGCCCGCGAGCTGGTTCGTGTCGAGCGCGCGGTCGCCCACGAACAGCAGGGCGCCGGCGAGGAAGATACCGGCCTGATCGGGCACGCCGCTCACGAACGCGCGCACCTGATCCCGGCGTTCCCTCGGGATCACGTTGAACACCGACTCATAGGCCGGGCTCGCGACACCCTGGAGGTACACGAGCTGCGCGAAACGGAATCCGACCAAGGCACCGAACGCGGTCTGCGTCATTAGCAGCGTCGCGAAGCCCGCCGCATACAACAGCGGAAAGATGAGGACGGCGGCCATGATCCCGATCCGTGCGTAGAGCCTGTTGGCGATGAAGAGCGACGCGAGGAACGCCGCGCCGGTCGACGCGCCACCGAGCAGGCCGAAGAACCCGGCGAGCTCGTCGGCGTCGGGAAACGCGCGCGTGGCGGCCTTCGCGAACGGGAAGGTGAGCGAGAAATAGAGCACGGCGAAGAGCACGGTCGCCGCCGACGCCGCGCGCCAGAGTGGCGACGAGCGTACGTATCGGTAGCCGGCCTGCATGTCTTCGATGAGGCTCGCTCCCGCGCCCGGCCGCGCGACCACATGACGCGAGAGGAGCACGCGCGCGACGAGGAAGGCGAGCACGAGCGCGCCGGACCAGACCGCGAGCAGGTTCTCCGTGCCGACGAGATACGCGAGCGGACGGGTGACGAAGCCACCGACGACCCCGCCGAAGATCCCGCCGGCGGCGAAGAGCGGGAAGAGGCGTTTGGCCTGACGCGTATCGCACACGATCGAGGCGATGCCCCAGGCGAGCATGCCTTGTAGCAGGCCCTCGACGTTCATCAGCAGCCAAAACAGCGCGTATGTCCACGGGATGTCGAAGGCCAGGACGACACGCTGCAGTGCGAGCGACGCTGCAAGGACCAGCGGCAGAGCGAGGTATACGCGCGCACGAGGAACTCGTCCGAGCACCGCGGTGACCCCGAGCAACACGGCAAAGTTCGAAATGCCCAGCGCCATATAGAGGACCGGCAGCGTGGAGGTGCCCTGCCGTGAGAAGAACAGCGCCTCGATCGCGTTGCCGCCGATACTCCCACCCGCGATCACGAGGAACGTCACCGCGAGGACCAGGGTGACCGTGCGGCCCTCGCCCGCGCGCACTTTGAAGAGATCCCCCAGTCGCTTCGTCAATGCCGCGCGCAAGCATGCGCCCGACCGCACCCTGGCGTCCCGGTCCTCGTCTTCCTTCCTCGACTCGCGCTGCTCCGACGCGCCTAGCGGACGGGCAGCCTCCGCGCGGCGACCGGCGGCGCGGGCTCTTCCTCGATCTCCGGCCGCTGCGTCGCTCCGATGACGACGCCGCACGCTGTCGCGAATGCGACGCCCACCATCGCCGAAACCAAGAGGACGCTGTCAGCGGGTCGTCCGGCCGCGTGGTCGAGCGGACCCCATGTGACGAACAACAGGTAGAGGATCCCCGCGCCCGCCATCACACCGGCGAACTGCGCAGCCACGTACATCGAGAACCAGCGCTGCGGCCGACGCAGCAGCGTATCGAAGAACGTTCGCAGCATCCGGGTGACCGACCACACCGTGAGGGCCGCGATGGTCCACGCGATCACGGTGGCGAGCGCGGCCACATCCGCGCTCACGAGCCGCGACACGAACGCGACCATCTGAGCGATGAGCTTCTCCGGCATCATGATCTCGCCTAGCGAGCTTCCTCGGCCTTGCAGCAGGCCGATCAGAGCGCTCTTCGCCTCGATCGCGCGGAAGGGGTCGAAGAGCGTCTCCTGCCTGAGCGTGAATCCCGTCTGCACGAAGGGACCGAAAGACTGCTCCCCGGCGGCGATCGCGAAGATGACCGTGACGATGGCTCCCCACGCCGCGGTGACGACGCCCATTAGACCATCGACCGCCGCGGCGGTCAGGATGAACGCGGGGGCGAGGCCGAGCGGCGCGGCGACGGGCATCGCCATCGCCATGATCGCCTGCTCGGTGCGTATGTCACGGATCCAGACCCACACGCCCAAGAGCGCGAACAAGACCGCGAGACCGGGAACGAACAGGAAGATGAGAAGGGTCTCGATGACCCAGCCGATCGCGAGCGCGACACCGAGCTGCCCCGCGAACGCGACGATGGCGACGAGGCCCGCGGCAGCGAGGGAGGTGATCAGGCCGAACTGGGTCATCAGCATCAGCGCGAAGACCGGCAGCCCTGCGAACAGCGCGAAGAACGCGCGGCGGATCGGGGCCCCGTAATTGGACAGGAGCGCGACCACCGGGCTCTGATCGACGGTCGGCATGAAGTCGTTCAGTGGCTCGGTCATGACAGGGACGATGCGTGTGGTCGCGAGCTCCTTGTCGATATTCTCGATCGAGGCAAGCGCCTTCGCGAAGTCGCTGGCCTTCTGGTAACGCAGATTTGGCTGCTTCGCCAGCGCCTTCAGGATCATGGTGTCGAGCTCCTTCGGCAGCGATGGCCGCAGGTGGCTCGGTGGCACCGGCATGCGCACGACGTGGTCGCGCATGAGAACGCCGGCATTCGTGCTCGTGAAGGGCGGCTTGCCGACGAGCATCTCGTAGATGACGAGGCCCAAGCCGTAGACGTCGCTCTGGACCGTCGCCTGCTTGCCCTCGACCCGCTCGGGCGCGACATACATCGCGGTCGCGTACAGCTCGGGCGTCGCGGCATCCTCTTTCGGCGTGCGCGCGATGCCGAAGTCGGCGATCTTTGCGTGATCGTTCGCGTCGAACAGGATGTTCGAGGGTTTGAGGTCGGCGTGGATGATGCCCTTCGAGTGCGCGAACGCGAGACCATTCGCGATCTCGATCGCGATCCGCACGGCATCGCCCGCCTTGAGCGGACCCCCGCGCTCGATCCGTCCCTGGAGCGATCCACCCGCGAGGTGTTCCATAACGATGTACGGAAGGTTGTCGACCTCACCGACGTCGTAGACCGCCACGACGTTCGGATGGGAGATCTGGGCGAGCGACCGCGCTTCCTTCACGAACCTGCGCCGCAGCGTGCCGTCGGCGGCGGCAGCCGTGTCGAGGACCTTAATCGCGACGTCGCGATTGAGCGCGGTGTCCTTCGCCAGGTAGACCTGGGAGGAACCACCGGCGCCTAGCGGTTGCGAGATCTGGTAGCGCTTATCCAGTACACGCTCCTGAGCGAGTTCGCCGTGCCGGTCGTGGGCCGACTATACCGCCCGAACTCCGGCCAGCCTGTGAAGAGCCAACGAGCCGGCGACCACGGTCGTTACCACCCGCGCGCGGGCTTGGCCGCCACCAGGGGCATGCCACCGAACGGATACCGTCCGGTGCTGGCTCTCAGCGCTTGAAGATCGCCGTCGGGCCTTTGCGGTCGACGAGCGCGGCCACGGCCGCGCCCACCTGTCCCTTCAGCGCGGTCGCCGCCTCGAGGGTCACCTTTCCGTCGGTCATGGCTTTGTCGATCCTGGTGTTGGCCGCCGTCGCGAGCTGCGCGACAAGGCCGTCCCGGCTCTTCCCGGCGGTGGTGTTCGCGATCTCGCCGAGGCTCTTTCCCTCACGCAGCGCCTTGGTGAGGTCGACCTGCGAGATACCCAGGTAGTCGCGCGCCACACCGATGGCGTCACCGACGAACTCGGTGACCTTGGGCAGGCGCGTCGTCGTCTTCGGCGCAGGCCGCTGCTCGTAGACGTGGTCGACGAACCTGGCGATCTGCCCCGGCGCCTCGGCCTTGGCCTTATCGCTCTGGTCCTTCGTGATCGTGTTGGCAGCGAGAGCCTTGTCGATCGCGCTGTTCACCACGTTCTGCAGATCGGCAACGAGGCCAGCCCGACTCTTCCCGGGCGTGGTGTTCGCGATCGCGCCGAGGCTCGTGCCCGGAAGCTTTGTCTTGAGCTCACCAATGGTGAGGCCGAGGTACTTCGCGGAGGCGTCGAGGAGGTTGGCGAGGATCCGCTTGATCTCGCCCGCGCCACGGTTCGGCTCCGCGTCGCGGACCGCCGCGACGATCGCGTCCACCTGCGCGGCCGTGATGACGCCTTTCGCGACGAGCGCGTCAAGGATGGCCTTGAGCTTGTCAGTGCCACTGTTCGCCGGCGCGACCTGACCGAGTTGTGCTTCGACCTCGCTGACCGGGTCGTATGTGACGGGGGCGAACGCCGCGAGTCCCGCGCCGCCGAGCAGCGCCGCGGTCAGGGCGGCGGCTCCGGCCGCGAGAAGAACTTTCTTGCTGCGGAATGAAACGCTCACTTGACCCTCCTTGGACGCGTTACCACCAGTACCACTCAGCCTAACGAGCCGGTTTCGTCAGGCGTACGGTTTCGGTCTCGAAGCCTCATCTCCTTACATCTCGTTAACATCCGGTGGCTCGTGCAGATCGTCTTTGCGGCCGCCGAGGCCGCCCCGTACGCCAAGGTCGGCGGCCTCGCTGACGTGGCGGGCAGTCTTCCGCAAGCTCTCGCGGCGCTCGGTCACGACGTCACGCTGTACCTGCCGCTGCACCGGAGCATCGACCGCGCGAAGTTCGCGATCCCGGAAGGCGCGCCATCGCGAGCGGTGCCTTACGGAAGAACGAAGCTGCG
>JALYLT010000168.1 GCA_030774095.1 Chloroflexota bacterium | reverse complement strand
GCGCCTCTTGTTGCGCGTCCGAGTTCGCTCGCGCGGACTCCTATGCCTTAGCTCTGCTCTTTGAACTCGCCCTCGATGGTGTCGCCGTCCTTCTTGTCGCCAGCCGTGGCACCCGCGGGCTCGCCCTCGGGCTGCTGTGGCTGGCCGTCGTCTGACGGCGGCTGTTGCTGCTGGCTCATCGCCTCGCCGATCTTCATCGACGCCGTTCGCAGCTCCTCCATCGCGGTCTTGATCCGCTGCGTGTCGTCGCCCTTCAGCGTCTCGCGCAGCGCGGCGATCTTCTCCTCGACATCCTTCTTGATGTCGGCGGGAGCCTTGTCGCCCAGGTCACGGAGCGTCTTCTCGATCTGATAGGCGAAGGTGTCCGCCTCGTTGCGGGTCTGGATCCGCTCGACGTTGCGGCGGTCCTCCTCCGCGTGCGCCTGCGCGTCCTTCACCAGCTTCTCGACCTCGTCCTTGCTGAGGCCGCTCGAGGCGGTGATCGTGACGTGCTGCTCCTTGCCACTGGCCTTGTCCTTCGCCTTGACGTTGAGGATGCCGTTCGCATCGATGTCGAACGTCACCTCGATCTGCGGAACGCCTCGTGGAGCCGGCGGAATGCCGTCGAGGATGAACCGCGCCAGGCTCTTGTTGTCCGCGGCGAGCTCGCGCTCGCCCTGGACGACATGGATCTCCACCTGGGTCTGGCCGTCGCTGGCCGTGGTGAAGATCTGCGACTTCGACGTCGGGATGGTGCTGTTGCGCTCGATGAGCTTGGTGGCGACGCCACCGAGGGTCTCGATGCCGAGCGACAGCGGCGTGACGTCGAGGAGGAGGATGTCCTTCACCTCGCCCTTGAGCACGCCCGCCTGGATCGCGGCGCCGATCGCCACGACCTCGTCGGGGTTCACGCTCTTGTTCGGCTCCTTGCCGAACAGCTTCTTGACGGTCTCGACCACCAGCGGCATGCGTGTCATGCCACCGACGAGCACGACCTCGTCGATCTTTTCCGGGCTGACGCCGGCATCGGCGATCGCCTTCTTGACGGGACCGACGGTCTTCTCGACCAGATCACCGACAAGCTGCTCGAGCTTGCTCCGCGTGAGCGTGATGACGAGATGCTTCGGACCGGCCTGATCCGCGGTGATGAACGGCAGGTTGATCTCGGTCTGCTGCGTGCTCGAGAGCTCGATCTTGGCCTTCTCCGCGGACTCCTTCAGACGCTGAAGGGCCATTCGGTCATTCTTCAGATCGATGCCCTGATCCTTCTTGAACTCCTCGATGAGCCAATCGATGATCCGCGCGTCGAAGTCGTCGCCACCCAGGTGCGTGTCACCGTTCGTGGCCTTGACCTCGAAGACGCCCTCACCGAGCTGCAGGATCGAAATGTCGAAGGTTCCGCCGCCGAGGTCATACACGGCGACGAGCTCGTCCTTCTTCTTGTCGAGCCCGTAGGCCAGCGCGGCCGCGGTGGGCTCGTTGATGATGCGCAGGACCTCGAGACCGGCGATCTGGCCGGCGTCCTTGGTCGCCTGGCGCTGGCTGTCGTCGAAGTACGCGGGGACCGTGATGACCGCTTGTATGACCTTGTCGCCGAGGAACGCCTCGGCGTCGGTCTTGAGCTTGCCGAGGATCATCGCGGACACCTCGGGCGACGTGAGCTTTCGGCTGTCGGCGAGGACGACCTCGACGCCGCCGTTGCTCGCCTGATTGACCTTGTATGGGACCTGCTTCAACGATCGCTGCACCTCGGGGTCGGTGAAACGCCGCCCCATGAAGCGCTTGATCGAGTAGATCGTGTTCTCGGGGTTCGTGATCGCCTGTCGCTTGGCGACCTGACCGACCAGACGCTCCCCGCTTTTGGTGAACGCGACGACGGACGGCGTGATCCGTCCACCCTCCGCGTTCGGGATGATCGTGGGCTCCCCACCTTCCATATACGCCACGGCCGAGTTGGTGGTGCCCAGGTCGATACCGATGACCTTTGGCATGCTTCGCTACTCCTTCTTCTTGGCGACCGTGACGAGCGCTGGGCGGATGACCCGGTCGTGCAGTCGGTACGCCTTTTGATGCTCTTCGATGACTATGCCTTCAGGCTCGTCGGACTCGACGTACGCGACGGCCTGGTGCAGGTACGGATCGAACGGCTTGCCGAGCGAGTCGACGGGCTCGAGTCCCTCGGACTCGAGGACCCTGCGCAGCTTGCGCTCCACGAGCCACATCCCTTCGACCCACGCCTGGCCCTTCACTTCTTCCGGCACCGTCGCGAGCGCGCGGTCGTAGCCGTCGAGGACGTCGAGCAGCTTCGCGATGAGATCCGCCTTCGCGAACTTTGCGAACTCGTTCCGCTCACCTTCGTTGCGCTTGCGGTAGTTCGCGAAGTCCGCGGTCATACGCTTGAGATCGTTGGTGAGCTCCTCGACCTTTGCGTCCGTCGGGGGCGCTTCGGGCTCCGCATCGGCGACCGCGCCGGGGGTCGGCCCGTTCGTCCGCGTTCGTAGACGCTCTTCGAGCAACTCCTCTGCCTTTCGTGCCTTGTCGTCCATGATCTAGTGACCCTCCATGACTCGAACGAGATCGCTCATCAGCGAACCGACGTAGCGCACTGCGCCGATGGTCCGCGCGTAATCCATGCGTGTCGGACCTACGACACCGACGTACCCGAGGTACTCGGTGCCGGCACCGTACCGACCGAACACGAGGCTGCAACCGCGAAGCGGCTCCAGCCGGTGCTCGCTGCCGATCGCCACGTGCACCTCGTCGTCGCCGAGCGTCCGCGGCAGCAGATCCACAAGGCGCGTGCGGTCCTCGAGAAGCCGCAGCATGTCCTGCATCCGGCCACCCGCCGCGAACTCCGGTTGCGCGAGGATGTTCTGGATCCCGTCGGTGTAGACATCGTGCGTCCGTGCCGCATCGTGCTCGTCCAGCGCGCGCGCGATCGCCGCTGCGACCTCCGCGTCGACGCTGGTCTCGCCGCGAGTCGCGCCGCGCACGCCCGCGGCGTCGCGCGAGGCGAGCGCCTCCGTGAGCCGCGCGGACAGCGCGCGCAGGTGGTCCGGTGTCGTCGCGACGCGGAGCTCGAGCAGCTGCTGCGCCACAGACCCACCTTCAAAGACGACGACGACCAGGGCGCGCCGCTCGCTAATCGGGACCACCTCCACGTGCCGCAGCGCCGCATGGCCGGACGCCGGGGGCGTGACGATGGCGGCCTCGGTCGTCAGGCGCGCGAGCGTCGATGCCGCGAGCCGCAGCCACTCCGACGTGTTCGAGAGCGCCTGCTGGAACTGGTGGCTCACAGTGAGCTGCTCCTCCGGGTGCAGGCTCGGCCGCGGCATCAGGCTCTCGATGAAGTACCGGTAGCCCAGATCCGTCGGAACGCGGCCGGCGGAGGTGTGCGGGTGCGTGAGAAGCCCGAGCTCCTCGAGTGCGGCCAGCTCGTTGCGCACCGTCGCGGACGAGACGTCGAGACGGTACTGGCGGACGAGCGCCGCCGACGCCACCGGCTGCGCCGTGGCGATGTATTCGCGGATGACGGCGCGCAGCAGATCGCGCTGCCGCTCGCCGAGCTGTGGGAGCTGATCGCTCTTTTGAGGCATTTAGCACTCTCCCATCGAGAGTGCTAATAGCCTAGCAAGGGTCCGCGCTCGTCGTCAAGCCTGTGTCTGCACACCTCTCGCTCCGCTCGCGTGTGCAGCAAGGCCTGTCAGCCTTGTAACGCTCGCTGACTCGCCTGTTGGGCTGGCACCCAGCGTGCGGTTGCCCGCGCGCGACGTAGGCGTGGAGGTTCCAAACAAATGTTGTCGGAGTTCAAGGAGTTCCTGCTCAAAGCGAACGTGCTCGCGCTGGCTCTCGCGTTCATCGTTGGCGTCGCGCTGGCGGCCGTTGTCAACTCGCTGGTCAAGGACATCCTGATGCCGCCGGTCGGGTTGCTTCTCGGAGGGGTCGACTTCGCCAATCTGTTCATCGACCTCTCGGGAAAGAACCCCGCGAGTCTCAAGGCGGCGCAGGACGCGGGCCTGGCGACCCTGAACTACGGCGTGTTCATCAACACGGTGATCACGTTCATCATCGTCGCGTTCGTGGTGTTCCTCATCGCGCGGTCGATGATCCCCAAGGGTGCGCCGATGAAGGCCTGTCCGTACTGCGGCGAGGAGATCCTCGGCTCCGCGACGCGCTGCCGCTACTGCACCAGCCAGCTGACAGCGGGGGCGCGCGCATAACCAACGCGAGCCGAAGAGATATCAGTCGGGCAGCGCCATTCACACAGGCGTCGGGCTGATCAGGGCGCGAACGCGGCCGACGAGGTCATCCAGCTCGAATGGCTTGGTGACGTAGTCGGCCGCGCCGAGCTCCGTCGCGTAGTTGCGCTCGGAAAGGCCGAACATCGCGGTGACGACGACCACGGGCATCTTCGCGAGGCGGCCATCCGAACGCAGCTCGCGCAGCACCGAGAAGCCGTCCCGCCTGGGCATCATGAGGTCGAGGACCATGCAGGACGGCTCGAGCGAATCGACCAGCCGCATCGCCTCGTCGCCGTCGCTCGCGAGCTTCGAGTCGAGGCCATCGTCCCGCAGCGCCGTGACGATCACGTCGCCCAGCGCCGGATCGTCCTCGACGACGAGGACCAGGGGACGCTTGCGCGCCACTAGACCCGGATCTCCTTGGCGAGTCGTTCGGGATCGACGATGACGATGTGGCGGCGGCGGATGCTGATGATCTCCCGCCGCTCGAGGTCGCCCAGCACGCGGTTCACCGACACGCGCGACGCGCCGATGAAGGCCGCGAGCTCGTCCTGCGTGAGCGTGAGCTCGAGCTTCGACGCGCCGTCGGCCTGCGCCAGGTCCAGCAGGTACTTCGCGACCCGGCTCGGCACGTCCAGGAAGATCAGGTCCTCGACCCGATCGGACAGCCTGCGGATCGTTTTCGCCAGCGCATCAAGCACGACGCGCACCGACGTCGGGTGCGCCTCGAGGAACGTCAGGAAGTCGTCGCGCGCGAGGAGCGCGGCGCGGGTGTCCTCGAGCGCCGTTGCCGATGCGGAGCGCGGGCTCCCGTCGAAGAGCG
>JALYLT010000167.1 GCA_030774095.1 Chloroflexota bacterium | reverse complement strand
ACGAGCATGACGTGCTCGGCGCGCTCCTTCTCGGACGCGCGAAGCTCTGCCTCGTTGGCCGCGTCCTCTTCGTCATCCTTGCCGCGCGGCCGGGTCCCGGCGATCGGATGCATGACGACCTTCCCACCCTCGACGCGGACGAACGGCTCGGGCGACGCCCCGACGAGCGTCGCCGCCGAGGTCTCGAGCAGGAACATGTACGGGGACGGATTCACGTGACGGAGGGCGCGGTACAGCGCGAGCGGGTCTGGCGCGGGCGTCACGTCGAATCGCTGCGCGAGAACGATCTGGATGCAGTCGCCGTCCGCGATGAGCTCGCGCGCGCGCGACACGCGGGCCATGTATTCCTCGGGCGTGCCGTTGACGCGGATCTTGACCTCGCCGGTCGCCGCGCGCGGGAACGGCGGCAGCGGCGCATCGAGTGCGGCGAAGACACGATCGATCCACCGTTCGGCGTCTCCCGCCACCACGCCGTCGTCGTGCGCCAGCACCGTGAGCGTATGGCGCAGATGGTCGAACGCGACAACCGTGTCGTAGATGCCGAAGACCATCTCGGGAAGGCCCCACGGCCCGTAGGGATCGTTCGCCGCGAGTGGAAGCCGTTCGAAGCGCCGAGCCGCCTCATACCCGACGAACCCCACGGCGCCGCCGCTGAAGCGCGGCAGGCCCGGGTGAGGCGCGCGGTGATAGCGCGCCAGTTCTTCGCGGAGAGTGGCGATCGGGTCCGGCGCTGGCCGCGAACCGATCTCACCACGACCTTGTGGATCCCGGAACTCGGTCGTCCACGCCTCACGCGTGACCTCGCCGTCGCGGAAGTACAGCGTCTCCCGGGGCGCGACGCCGATGAACGAATAGCGGCCCATGCGCTCGCCGCCTTCCGCCGATTCGAGGAGGAACGCGCCACCGAGAGAGCGCAGCTTCGCGAACGCCGACACCGGCGTCTCGAGATCGGCGAGACGCTCGCGCATGACCGGTACGAGCTCGATGGTCTTTGGTGCGGTGATCGCCACGTTCGTTCCCTCCCCGGAAAACAAATAGCCCTCGCCCGATCTCGGGACGAGGGCTCGTGGTGCCACCCGATCGTGCCGCCGCATCGCTGCGACGACCTCTGCCGCTGCTTTCGACGTCGGAAGCGCCCGGCTTCGCCGGCCGCTTCCGGACCCCATTCAACAGCGCGCCCGTTGATAACGGCGGGCCTCCGGCCGCGGCTAATCGTTGCCTTTCGCCGCGGCGTCTCGCGGGAGCCATTCGTGTCGCGCTCGCCGTCCCGGTTCTCACCGTCTCCGGTTCGCTTTCCGGTCCGCGCGACCTACTCTTTCCCGCTCGAACGACGCTGGCCGCATGCTAACGAACAGGCCGGCTTTTGGCCATGTCTGCACCCAGGCTCGGTAGCGCAGGGCCGGTCCGTACAGTTGATAAGTGAAGAACTTACGAGCGTCTGGTCGGCCCCCGGGTCGTATGGCGGTGCGGTCCACCCTGCCCACCCACCCACCGACCAAGGTGCGGGAGACCCTCCGCGGCCTGCCCACTGCGACCGGCTACACGGTCACGGTGAAGGCCCTGCGGTACCGCACCGGACCGCATCTGCAGGCCTTCACCTACTGGGATCACCCCGAGATCGTCATCCAGGTCCCGGAGCCGTTCCGGCCCTTCCGAGAGGTGGTCGACCTCGGCGCGTGGGGCTCGCCAAACGTGCTCTTCCGCACGCGGCGCGAGGTCATCCGTTTCCTGTATCTCCATGAGTTCTGTCACTGGTGGCTGTATCTCACGCACGGTTGGGGTGCGGCCGCTGAGATCGCGTGCGACCGCTACGCGTACACGAACTACCGTCGGCTGGGGCCGGTCCGCCCGCCGGCGATCCGCTCCCCGGGAGAGCGCGCCGCCTAGTCCCGTTCCGACCGCTCGCGCAGGTGCGCGAGGGCCAACGGCGGGATCTGCAATCCGAGCGGCACCTTCAGGTTGTGACGCGTGACGAGCGCGTTGAGCTCTCCGACCGCGCTCCGCAGCTCAGACTCAACGCGTGCGTCGAAGTCGCTCGTCGCGCGGGCCGTGTCGATGATCCGCTCAGCGGGAAGGTCATGCAGGAGCGCTGCGCGATCCTTTAGCCACCCGCGATGCGAGCGCAGGCGGCGCACGATCCGGTCGCGCCGATCCGCGATCTCGCGCCGGAGCTCGACGAACTCCGGGGTGAGGTTCGCGTTCTTCGCAACATGCCGCGCCGCCCAGCGTTCGCCGGCATTGGGATCGTCATCGACCAGCGGCGCGCCCTCGCCCGGGAGCTTCGAAACCTGTCCCATGTCGGCGAGCTCGCGAAGCTGCTCGTCGATGCGACGTTCGATGCGCCTCAGCTTCGCCGCCGGGCCGTCGTCCACTGCCGCCAGTATCAGGCGAGGCGCGCAGTAACGATCCCCCCGGGTCCGACCGCGACCGCGGTCGGGACGAGGGCGACGCCGTACTTGCGGGCGAGCTCTGGTCGCCGTGATACGTCGACCGTGAAGACCTCACGCCCCGCGGCGACGAGCTCGCGCTCGAGAGTGTGGCAGTCCGTGCACAGCGGATGCGTGAACTGCACGACGACCTCGCCGCTGCGCCCGGCGGCGCCGATCTCGGCGAGATCGACACGCTCGATGCGGCCCGGGCGGATCCCGCGGATGCGTGCGCCGATGCGGTAGATCTCACAGCCAACGCAAAGTCCGGTGGTCGCGGCGAGCAGCGCGAGCGCGGCGACGATGAGGCCGAGCGCCCAGCCGACCGTCGTGAGTCCCAGCGCGTGCGCGAGCGTCGCGTTCCCGAGGAACACGACGCCGACCATGTTCGCGAAACGCGGCGGGCGGCTGTCCTCGATCGGTCCCTCGCCGAAGCGAGGTTGGATCACGTCGAAGTACAGCAGGCATGGTAGGCACCAGCGCCGACCGAAGGTCAGCCCGATCGCGAGCTGCGCCGCGAGGAGGCCGAGGATCGGCCACCAGCCCGTAACGAACGCGAGCAGCGACAACGTGCCGACGATCGCCTGGTTCGTGCGCGGCGCGCGCGCGTCGATGACCGCGGTGTCCTTCCATGGATCGGCAGTGCGCGCGAAGGCCGCCGTCATGCGACGACGACCTCGCGCTTCCCCGCTCGCGCGCGGTCCACGAGCCACCCAGCGAAGCGTGCGTGCGGGTCGAAGCCCACCAGCGACGGCGCGTCGGTCACGAAGTTCGATAGGGCGTTGATGTCGTAGACGTACGGCAGGCCGTCGCGCGCGGCGATGAGGTATTCGATGCCACCAACGTCTAGACCACCGACGCGCGCGATGCGAAGCACGTCATCGACGATCGGCCGCGGGGCGTCGAACGCGTCGATGCGCAGCTGCTTTTTGGTCGGCGCATCGACGACGCAGTTCTCGAACTCGGCGCCCTCCTGCACCTGGCAGATGTCCGCTGGGCACAGATTGAAGTCCTGGCCAGGCTCATTCGCGATGCGGATCGCGTAGAGATATTCGCCACCGAGGAATTCCACGCGACGGCTACTCCCATCTTCGCTCTCGAGGAATTCCTGGACGAGGCCTGTCCCGTCAGGCCCGAGATCGAGCTCGGCCGCGCCCTTA
Organism: Chloroflexota bacterium; assembly: GCA_030774095.1. GTDB lineage: Bacteria > Chloroflexota > Limnocylindria > P2-11E > P2-11E > CF-39. The sequence continues at coordinate 1,491 of JALYLT010000167.1, read as the reverse complement.
GCGAGCTCCTCGGGCGAATCGAAGCGACGCATGTGCGCACCGGATCCGCCCACGTTCGGCTTCACGATCACCGGAAAGCGCAGCTCGCTCGCAGCGCTCGGCGCCTGCGCCCCCTCCGTGATGAGGCGCGCCGCCGGCGCCCGGATGCCGAGCTGCCGCAGGAGCAGGAGTTGACGCGCTTTCGACGTCTCCAGCGCGAACGCGCGACTGCCGTTCACGACAGGAGTGCCGCGCTCTTCGAGCAGCGGCAGAAGCTCGCGCGCGACCGCGATGCTGCGCGCGTGACCGCGGAGGTACGACGAGGGTGACACCTTGTTCACGGCAAGCGACCAGTCGGGCGCGGCACCGGCGGGATCGAAGCTCAGATCGTTCGCGAACACACGCTCGTACGGAGCTCCAATGCTGTCGAGCGCTCCGAATAGCGGCGCCATCCAGGCCTCGTTTTCGTACAGGATCGCGATCGGTCGCATCGGCCCTCCGATTTCCGAGGCTACCCCTCGGAATTGGCATGAGGCCAGCGATCGGACGCAAGTGCGTGCAGCCTGGCCTGTCTGAGGGTCGGATAGCCTGCCGCGCATGCCCGGAGCGCTCGATTTCGGCCCGTTCCTCGCGCTCAGCGAGGCGGGACGGACGCAGCTGCTGAGGTCGGCGCGGCGCGAGCGGTTTCGCGCCGGCATGGTCGTGATGCGCGAGGGCGACCCACCGGAAGATGCGCACGCGATCGTGAGCGGGCGGATCCGTGTGAGCCAACGACGCGCGCCACTCGTCATCGCCAGCCAGTCCTCGCCTGTCCTGGTCGGGGAGACGGCGATCCTGTCGGGTGAGCCGCGGAACGCGACGGTCACCGCGATCACCGCGCTGCGCGCGTACCGCCTCCCAGCCGAGGCGGTGCGCGCCGCCTGCGCGCGGGAGCCCGCGTTCGCGCACGAGCTCACGGCGTTCGCCGCGATGCGGGTCGGGAAGAACTTCCTACGGCGTTCGAGCCCGTTCGCCGACCTTCCGTCCTCCGCGATCGAGGCGCTCGCGGCGAAGCTCGTGCCGGTGCGTTTCGAGGCCGGCGAGGAGCTGCTGCGCGAGGGCGAGCGCGGCGACGATGCCTACCTCATCCGCGACGGCGAGGTGGAAGTGCTGCACCGTGAGCGCACGCTCGCGACGCTCGGACCCGGCGCGTTCGTCGGCGAGGTTTCCGCGCTCACGGGCTCGTCACGAACGGCCACCGTGCGCGCGAGGACAGCCGTGTCAGCGTTTCGCCTATCCGGCGACGAGGTCCGGCCGATCGTTCGAAAGCACGCGGATCTCGTTGCTCGGCTCGAGGCCACGATGCAGTCGCGCCATATCCCGCGTCGATCAGGGACGGCCATCGTGTCGCCGGCGCCGGACGATCCGACCGCCGTGATCCTGCGCGACGACGCCACCGGTGCCTATCTCCGTCTCACGAAGGACGCTCTCGAGATCTTCGAGGACATCGACGGAGAACGAACGCTACGCGAC
>JALYLT010000166.1 GCA_030774095.1 Chloroflexota bacterium | reverse complement strand
CGGCGCGGACCGTGTCGGCTTCGGCACGATGGCGATGGTCGCGATCGGCTGCACGATCTGCCGCGGCTGCCAGCTCGATACCTGTCACGTCGGTATCGCGACGCAGATCGAGTCGGCCACCGAGGCGACGGAACGTGGCCTGAAGCGGTTCGAGCCGCAGGAGTTCGAGCGCGCCGTCACGAATCTCATGCGCTTCTTCGGCGCGCTCCGCGACGAGCTCGCGCGCATCACCGCCCTTCTCGGCGTGTCATCGACGGAGGATCTCGTCGGCCGAACCGATCTCCTCGCGCAAGCGCGCGGTCTCGATCGCATCGATCTCTCGGGCCTCCTCGCTCCCGCGGGCCCGGTCCGGCGCGGCGGACGCGAGCTGCGCGTCCTCGCTGTGGCCGGCGGACCGAGCGTCGAAGAGGAGGCGCGCGACGGTGGCGAGGCGGAGCATCCACGGCTCGGGAGCGAGCATCGCTTCATTGCGACCGCGACGGCCGGTCAGTTCGCGCGACAGCGCATCGCGGGCGCCGTCGTCACCGAGCTCGCGTCATCGTTCGGGCACGGGTCCGTCGCGGGCAACGGTTTCGGCGCCTACTCGACCGATGGCGTGTCCCTCCGCATCGCCGGCGGCGCGCAGGATGGCGCCGCGAAGACCGCGCTCGGCGGAACCTTCGCCGTTCTCAAAGCGCGCAACGCGAACGGCGACTGGGTCGACGGCTCGGTGGGGAAGTGCTTCGGCTACGGCGCGCAGCGGGGCCGCTTCTATGTCCAAGGCGGCGCTGATGCGCGGGCCGGCATCCGGCTCTCGGGAGCCGACGTGCTCTTCGGCGGCGACCTGCGGGGCTTCGCGTTCGAGTACATGACCGGCGGCCGCGCCGTCGTCCTCGGTGATCCGGGTCGCTGGATCTGCTCGGGCATGAGCGGCGGGGTCGTGTTCCTGCGTCACGACGCGGCGCGCGGCCTCGACGAGCGCGGCCTGCGCGACCGCTTCGCGAAGGGGGCCAAGGTCAGTCTGCGGCCGCCGTCGACCGACGAAGACCTCATCGCGCTGCGGGATCTCGTCGGCAGCTACGCGACGCTGCTGCACGAGGGCGGGCAGACGGAGACGGCCGCGGCGACGCGCGCTCTGCTCGACGACCCGGCGGCGCATTTCCGGGTCGTGCGCCGGGGCGCGGACATCGTGGATCAGACGATCTCGACGGAGTGACGCGCGAACAGCATCTCCTCAGGATCGGCGCGGCGTGTCTGATCCTCGGGAGCCTCGTCGTCTTCGTCTTTCGGATCTCACACGGGGATCTCCCGACCGATACGGGAGACGCCGCCCTGAGCTTCGTCGCGTCGCGGTCGCTCTACCCGCTCGTTCACCTCGGCGACTGCCTTGGCGTTCTCGTGTGGACCGGCGGGCTCGTTGCGCTCTCAGCCTCGCTGACGCACCGAGCCGCTTGGGCGGTCGGTGTTCTGGGTGCGGCGAGCGCGCTTGTGGGCGCGGCTATCCACATCGCGGAGTTCTCCATCCACGGCTACGCCCTGCCGACGCTCGCCGGCACGTGGGCGGTCGTGGCGCCGTCGGAACGACCGATGCTCGAGTTCGGCGCCCGTCTCGCCCTTGTTGCGATTGGCGGCCCGTCCACGATCGCCCTCGTCGTTCTGTGGGGCTCGACGTTGCTTCTGTATGGACTCGCGGTGAAGAGCGAGGGTTACCCAATTCCTCAAGCCCAACGTGATCTTTCCGGGAGTTCTCCTCTACGGAGGGGGCACGGTGGTCTCGCAACTGTGGACCTTGGTTCTGGGGATCGCTATGTGGCGCCGAAGCCGTTGGGACGCCGATCAGGCTGTGGTCGCCATCGCTCCCGTGTAGGCGCGCACACGCATCTGGATCCCGCCCTCGGGCTCGTGCGTCACCATGCCGAGCTCGACGGGATCGTTCAGAGGCTCGAGCTCGCAGTGGCGAAGCACCCAGGCGGTGAGCGCTTTGACCTCGACCTGAGCCATGTTCGAGCCGATGCAGATCCGCGGGCCGCCGCCGAAGATCACGAGCGCGTACGGATGCTTGCGATCCTCCTCTCGCGGTGGCGCGAACCGGTCAGGATCGAAGCGCGTCGGGTCCTCGAAGATGCTGGGCAGCAGGTGGCTCGCCGCGATCACATAGCGCACCTGCGTACCCGCGGGGATCGTGTAGCCGGCGAACTCGAGCTCTTTCACGACGCCACGCGGACCGATCCAGACCGGCGAATAGAGCCGGCCCGCCTCCGAGACCGCATTGCCGAGCACCCTCAGAGCCCGGATCTGCTCGAGCGTGACCGGCATGTCCGCATCGCCGAGCACCGCCGCGAGCTCGTCGCGCACGCGAGCGCGGTACTCGTGGTGCGTGGCCAGCAGCCGCAACAGCCTCGCTGCGAGCGTCGTGGTCGTCTCGTGACCCGCGACGAGAAGGATGATGACGTGCGCGAGGAGCTGCTCGTCGTCGATCCCGAGCCCGGCTTCGTCGCGCGCGTTCAGCAGGAGCGCCATCACGTCGTCGTTCGCCGATGGGTGCGCGCGTCGCTCGGCCACCATCGGCACAAGCATTGAGCGCAGCTCCGCATCGTTGCGTTCCATCCGCTCCCGCATCGACTGCGGCGTTTCCGTCTTCGGATCGAAGCGCGCGTGGAGCTTGTAGTAGAAGAGCTCGCGTAGCCGGTCCACAGCATCGCTCGACGTCACGCCGATGAGCGCCGCGGCCGCGACGTCGAACGCGATCTCGCGTGACTCGGCGTATACGTCGACCTGTCCACGTTCGATCCAATCAGCTGTCCTCCGCCGGATGACATCCGCCATGACCGGGAGATAGCGGGCCATATACGCCGCGGTGAACGCGGGGTTCATGAGCTTCCGGTGCCGTTCCCATTCGGCGCCGTCCATGTTCAGGAGGCCGCGCCCGAAGAACGGACCGAGTACGGGCGTCCAGCCCTTTTCGTTCGAGAAGTGATCGCGATGGGTGTGCAGGACGAGGCGATTCGCCTCGGGCCCGACGAGATAGACGACCCGCGTGATCCCGTTCTGCAGAGGCGGGTCGAAATCGCGCTTGAAGATAGGACCGTGGGTAGTGGCCATCTCGGCCAGGATCCGGGGGAACCCGCGCTGCAGCTCCTCGAATCCGGTCGTCAGCGTCGGAAGCTCATCGAGCGAGCGCCCCATGTTTCTCTCCTCCCGATGCGGCGATGGTAGTCCGCGCTCACCGGGCGGAGATCAGGGCTGACCCTCGTAGGTCGGGGTAGTACGAACGGAGCCGGCTCGCAGTACCGATCCGGCTATGGCATCGTTCGCGCCTCGGCATGAGAGTGCGGGCGAGCGTCACCGCGCGGCGGCGGCGAGCAGGCAGGGGAGGCATGCGGGTGTCACGACGGAGGGCCGATCGCCCCATCCGTGAGGTCGCGCACGTGTTCGCGACCATCGTCGCGGTCGCCGTCCTGGCGACGATCCTCACGTTGTCGTTCGCACTTCTGGCCGTGCGCTTTGTCGGGCTGTCCACGTACGTGGTGCAGGGCGGACCGCTGGAGTCGATGGTGCCGATCGGCTCGCTCGTCTTGGTCGCGCCGGTTTCTTCAGGTGCGGCGATCGCGGTTGCGCCAGAAGCGACGAGCGGTGACGCGTCGGCGGCTCCGACCATCGGCACGGCGTGGGTCGCGATCCCGACGCTCGGCTACGCGGTCAGCTATGCGGACGCGTACTCGTCGCCGATCGTGATGGGACTCGTCGTGTGGATCCTCTTTGTCGTCGCGGTGCGCGCGCTCGAGCCGTACATGTCTACCGCGCGGAGACGACTGCCGGCCTAGTGTTGTCGGGGTGGGCGGACTTGAACCGCCGACTTCTCGCCCCCAAAACGAGCGCTCTGCCGAACTGAGCTACACCCCGTGCAATCAATTATCGGTCTCCGCTCCGGATCCTCGCGCGATCTCCGGCAGCGACCCGCCAGTCGCTCGGCCGATGGTGCGTAGCACGTGGCAATTTGCGCACACGAGCTCGCATTTCTTCACCTCCGCGAGAGCGATTGCACGCCCACGGCTGACGACGAGCTCGCTGATACATCCGACCTTTTCATACCCGGGCAAATGGTCCCAATGCATCACCCATGCGGGAAACACCTCATGACAGTCGGTGCAAGCGATGCCCTCTTTCAGCGATGCCATCCACGCTCGCGCCGCCATCACACGCGCGTGCTGTCGCCTAAGACGTGGTGTTCTACCGCGCTGTCGGTAGTAATTGCGGTCGTAGGCGCGGCGACACGGTCGGCAGTATGAGAACTGCCCAGTCTTTGAATCCGGGAATTCGCTTCGCGGTTTCCAGAGTCCGCACATCGCGCAGTGCATGAGAGTAGGGTCTTCGGGCTTTTGGTCACCACCTCGGGTCACGACACCAGCCACCGGCCAATTGAGGCCAAGCTCACCCAGCGCTATGCGACCGCCCATGGAGCTGAGCGGCGCAAATTCGAGCTCGTGCTCGGTCCACGACAGCGGCCAACCCGCTCGCTCGAATGTGCGTATCGCATGGCAGTTCGCGCACACAAGGTCGCATTTCGCGATCTCTTCGAGCACTTCTTCCCGAGACAGCCAGTTGAGAGTGCTGATGTCTCCGAGTTTCGGATGGCCGGGCAGGTGATCCCACTGCAGAACCTGAGGCGGAAAGAATCTCGCGCAATCTGTGCACGGCCGCCCCGCCTTGAGGCTCAGCAGCCAATCTCGTCGACCCCGCTCCCACAACCGCCGTCGGGCCCGTGTTCCCCCGCATCGGCGCTCGTAGCGCTCGTGGTCGATGACAGCGCGACAGGATCGGCAGATGCTTTGCACACCGTCCCGGCGCCGACGACTTCGATGGAACTCCGAGTAGGGCTTGGTCTCACCGCATCGAGGGCACCGTTTCACGTTTGAGCGATAGTACGTCTGTTCGATACCAAAATCAATTGCAGTTATCCACAATCTCGCTTCGCGTGCGAGCAACGCGTAGATGCAATCGACTGGACGGTGCGACACGCAGTCCCGCGATTCCCCGTACGCTTGACGCCGCACACATCGAGGGAGAGAAGACCGAGGGTTGTTCGCCGCCTGGGGCCGCTTT
>JALYLT010000165.1 GCA_030774095.1 Chloroflexota bacterium | reverse complement strand
TAACCGCCGCTATGCCCGGCGGCACCGGCCTTCAGCCCTTCATGTCCGACTACCCGAAACGCATCATCGACGTCGGCATCTGCGAACAGCACGCGGTGACGATGGCCGCGGGTCTTGCGACGCAGGGCATCGTCCCGATCGTCGCCATCTACTCGACGTTCCTTCAACGCGGCTTCGATCAGGTGCTGCACGACGTTGCGGTGCAGGACCTGTCGGTGGTATTCGCGATGGACCGCGCCGGCATCGTCGGCGACGACGGCCGCACCCACCAGGGCCTCTATGACATTGCGTACCTCCGGTCTCTGCCGGGCTTCACGTTGATGGCGCCGAAGGATGAGGCCGAGCTGCGCGACATGATGTGGACGGCGTACCTGCACGCACGAGCGCAACGCGGACCGATCGGCGTCCGCTTCCCACGCGGCGTGGGCTTCGGGGTCGGCATTCCCGAGGCGCCACGTGAGCTACCCATCGGCGTCTCCGAAACTCTGCGTGGAGGCGATGACCTCGTCATCCTCGCGTACGGGCAGCCGGTGAATGCGGCACTCGAGGCCGCGGAGACGCTGGCGCTCGAGGGACTACAGACCACGGTCGTGAATGCGCGCTTCGCGAAGCCGCTCGATGCGGAACGCTTGCTGGCGCTTGCCGCCCGCACCCCGCGGTTCGTTACCGTCGAGGAGCACGTCATCGCCGGCGGTTTCGGGTCGGCGGTCGCCGAGCTGTTCCACGAGCGCGGCGCACGGGTCGAGCTGGAGATGCTGGGCATCCCCGACGAGCACGTGGACCACGGCGCGCAGAAGCTCTGGCGGCGCCACTACGGACTAGACGCAGAGGGCATCGCGGCCGCGGTGCGTGGGCGGTGGCCGCAGCTCGTGCGATCGCACGAGCCGACGCAGAGCGCGGGTTAGGCCGCCACCACGCTCGTCACGCCACCCATGAGACGTTCCGCATGCGCGATGAGATCGTCGACGTCGAACGGTTTGGCCAGTACCTCGTGCACCCCGGTCGCCGCGCTTGCGGTCTCGGCGCGCTCGGGTAGCCCGGTGAGGAAGAGGACCGGCACACCCTGCAGCCGCGGATCGCTGCGCAGCAGATCGAACACATCGAGCCCATTCAACCCAGGGAGTGCGACATCGAGGATCAGCAGGTTAGGACGACGCGCAGCCATGGAGTCCATCACTAACGCGCCGTTCGCGACGATATCCAGCTCGATGTCGAGCCGCTCGGTCAGGGCTTGGCGCAGTGCGTCCGCGATGTCGGGCTCGTCCTCTGCGACGAGGACGCGTCTCACAAGACGAGGAGTGCCATGATCCGAAGGAAGAGGCGCTCGCTGACGCAGACCTTACAGGTGCACATGCGGGTCTTCCTATGCACCCGGCATGCCACCCCGCATGGCCGCTGCTCTGGCGGACGGGCGTGAGGAACGGAGGCTTCCTTGGCGCGGTCGCGTCCGCGCTCCGTTGGATCGCGAGGAGACCCGGGGCGTTAGCACGCTGGAGCTTCGGGTCATCGGATGACGATGTGCCGACCCCGCCACCACCACAGCCTGGGCCGCCACACGGGCCGATCCCGGCGATCGATCTGCGGCGCGATCCGCATCGGGCCGAGCTGCCGCGCAGCGCAGGACCTCCGCGTAGCTAGGGTCGGCGGTCCGCCGGCGACGTCCGCGGCGCAATCGTGCGCTTGTCCCGCTTTTCTTTGTTGTCCTTGGTGTTCTGCGGCGTGTCCCGCTGCTCTTCCTCGATCGCACGGTCCACCGCGTCCTTGGCCCTGTCGGAGAGGCGGTCCTTCAGCTGCTCGAGGATGATCTCGTGCTTCTCGCGCGCGGCGTCGGCCACGTCCTGGGCGAGGCCACTCTTGTCTTCCTCTGGCGCCGCCTGTTGCAGCGCGTCGACGGCCGCGCGGAAACGGGTCACGGCTTGGGCGTATTCATCCGACGCGGTCGGCGCCTTGTCGTCGCGACCGGCGACCTGCTCCAGCTCGCTGAGACGCTGGTCCGCGATCTCCGCGAGCACGCGCACGCGCGCGACGTCGTCGAACGTCAGCGCGACGCGGACCTCTTCGATGGCGCGCTTGAGACCGAAGGTCGCATCGCCTGGGAGGCTATTCGCCGCGGCGGACCCCGCGCCAACGATGAGCACGAGTGCGGCGAGGCCGGCGGCGAACGCGGGACGCATCCATGCCGTCCACGCGGTGTCGCGGCGCTTCGGGACGAGCGTGACGGCGGCCTGTTGCATGAGACGCGCGCGCAGCTCGCGACGGAACTCGTCGCGAAGGTGCGGCTCGGGAAGCCTGCGATTGCTCATCCCAGTGCCTCGCGCGACGGGATCAGCAGTCGCAGCGCGCCGAGGGCGCGGAACTGGATACCGCGCACCGTGCCCTCGCGCTTTCCGATGAGCTTTGCGATCTCGTCGGTCGAGTAGCCCTCGAGGAAGCGCAGGACGATGACCTCCTGCTGGAGCGGGGTGAGCTGCCCGAGAGCGGCGCGGAGCGTTTCCTTGTCGGAGCCGGCGAGGACCTCGAGGTCGGGATCGATCGCGTTGTGCACCTCGGGGTGCAGGAGCGCGTCCTCGAAAGAGACCTGGCGGCCGCCGCGGCGGACGTGGTCGATGACGGCGTTGCGCGCGATCCGATAGAGCCAGGCGAGGAACGCCTGACGGGACTCGTACCGGGGGATCGCTCGCAGGGCCTTCATGAACACATCACTGGTGAGGTCTTCCGCCTCGGCGTCGTCCCGCACTCGGTAGTAGACATAGCGGTAGACGGCGCTGACATGCCGGTCGTAGAGCGTTCCGAACGCTGCCGGGTCACCCTGTGAAGCTCGTACGGCCAGTGCGGCATCCTCGTCCTTTCCACCAGACGTAACGGTCTCCGGGAGGGGGTCGTTAGGAGCCATCTGTCACTTCAACGAAGCCAGATAGGCAACCAGAGCGGCCAGATCCTCGGGTGAAAGGTCCCTGGCGAGGCCTCTGGGCATCGAGTCCGGGTACCCCGGTACCACGTAGGCCCCCGGATCGGTGATCGACTGGAGGACGTAATCCTCGGCACTCATGCCCGGAACGCGCTTTCGCCCGACCGGCCCGATCTCGTTCAGGGGCGGCCCGACCGGGCGGAACAGGTTGAAGAGGCTCGGCTCGTGACAGCTGGCGCAGCCGAGGGCGCGGTACACCTGCCGCCCGCGTGCTATCGGATCGGTCGCAACAGGCTCGGGCGCGCAGGCGATCGCAAGAGCGACGATGGCAGCGCTGCAGAGGCATAGGAGCCGCCCCATCATGCGGCGCGTGCTACGCAAAGGGTCAGTTCCGGAGAACGCATCGCTCAACGATGTCACGGTCGTGCTGGACGACCGCACCATCCTTCGAGGGATCTCGCTCGAACTCGCGCCGGGTCTCACGCTGCTTCGCGGGCCGAACGGCGCGGGCAAGACCACGCTGCTGCGCGCATTTGCCGGGCTCGCGCCGCTCGCGCGCGGCCGCCGGATCGTTCCGGGCGATGCGCCCCTCTACATCGGCCATCGCCCGATGTTGCTGCGCGGCCTCACGGCGCGCGAGAACCTCGCGTTCCTCGCCGCGTTCCGCGGCCTCGCCGCGAGCGACGTCCCGGGTGCGCTGCGGATGTGGGGTCTCGGTGCCGAGATGGACCGCGCGGTCGAGCGGCTCTCCGCGGGACAGCGGCGGCGCGCATCGCTCGCGCGGATCGAGACGGAGCAGGTCCCGCTCGTCCTTCTCGACGAGCCGTTCGCCGATCTCGACTCGGACGCGCTTGTCCGCCTGCGCGCCGCGATCAACACCGCGATCTTCCGCGGGCAGGCGGTGCTCATGGCGACGCACATGCATCACGAGCTCGACCAGGACGCGACACATCGCTACCTCCTGGACGACGGCGCGTTGCGCGAGGTATGAGCTGAACGCTCTCGATCGCGCGCTCCTCATCGCGGCTCGCGAGCTCGCCGCCGAACGCCGGCACCCGGACGGGCTCGTCGCCGCGCTGACATTCACCGGCCTGCTGGTGCTCATGGAGAGCCTCGCGTTCGGACCCGGACAGGCGCGCCAGCCCGGCGTCGCAAGCGCGCTCTTCTGGATCGCGATCCTCTTCGCGGCAACGCTGGTCGCGTCGCGCTCGTTCGACCGCGAGCTCGAGGATGACGCGATCGACGCGGTGCTCGTGCTGGATGGCGGGCGCGAGGCACTCTATGCGGGGAAGCTCGTCGCGATCGCGATCGTGCTGGCGATCGTCGCGCTCGCGACGGCGGTCCTCTCGCTCGTGCTTCTCGATCCGGGCGTCGCGCTTGGGGGACATCTCGTTCTGATCGGCGCGCTCGGCATCCTCGCTCTGCCGCCGGTCATCGTCCTCACCACACTTCTCGCACTGCGCGTGCGCGCGCGCGTCGCGCTCGTGCCGATCCTCTCGTTCCCGATCCTGATCCCGCAGCTGATCGCATGCACGCAGGGTGCGGCAGCGGCGCTGAGCGGCGACGCGTCGGCCGCGGTCGGATGGGCCGGCATCCTCGCCGCCTTCGCGGTCGTGTACGGGGTGCTCGGCCTTACCATCGTTCCTGCGGCCATCGAATGATCGAAACGACTGCGCCACCCTTCCCCACCATCCGCGTCCAGCCCTGGCTGGGTCGACTCGCTATCGCTAGCTCGCTGATCGCGACCTTCATGGCACTCGTGTGGGCGCCCACCGATGCGGTCCAGGGCGATGTGTACCGGATCATCTACGTGCACGTCCCGCTCGCCTGGCTCGCCTACCTCGCGTTCTTTGTCGTCTTCCTCGCGAGCCTCGGCTGGCTGTGGACCAAACGCCCATGGTTCGACGCGCTCGCGGTCGCCTCAGCCGAGGTCGGCGTGCTCTTCACCGGCATGTTCATCGTCGCGGGCTCGATCTGGGCCAAGCCGACCTGGGGCGTGTGGTGGACATGGGACCCGCGCCTCGTGACGACGGCCGTCATGTTCATGATGTACGTCGGCTACCTGCTGCTGCGTTCGCTCTCGACCGATTTCTCACGGCGCGCGACACGCGCGGCGGTGCTCGGTGTCATCGCGGTCATCGACGTCCCGATCGTGCACCTGTCGGTGCTCTGGATGAATTCG
>JALYLT010000164.1 GCA_030774095.1 Chloroflexota bacterium | reverse complement strand
GAACGTGGTCATCGTCTCGGAGAAGCCTTGCACTAGATCGATGTGCCGCGCCTGCGTCCCCTCGACCCAGTAAGCGAATGCGTCGTAAGCCAGCAATCCGCCGAACGGCAGCTCCTTAGCTGGAAACGAGATGTAACGACGCCCGCTGCGAAGTTCGCCGATGCCGATCGACCCATCCGAGGTACCCAGCGCGATCGCGAAGTTACTGGCGTCCACCGCCGCTATCCCGTCAGCCGCCAGTTGACCCGGACGGAACGGTTCGATCTTCTCGACGGTGACTGCGGCTGGCCGGACCTGCGCGAGCGTCCCGTCCGTTCGCCCGACGAGCGTCGTTCCATCGCCGCGCATCGCAGCCGCGACGAGCGGCCCGAGTCCGACATCGATCACGCGCGCCTCGCCGGCGTCCTTGATCACGAGCGTGCCCGCGAGACACGCGACGACGACGCGGTCCGCCGCGGCAAGCAGCCGATCACCACAGTTCGTTTCGACGCGCCGACCGAGCGGCCGCAGCGTGTATGCATCGAACGCCTCGACGATCCGGCGCGCGCCATCGGTGAACATCGCGAGCACTCGGCCGGTCGTCGGCTCAACGACGAGCGCGCCGTTTCCAGTGCCCGTGTAGACGAGCTTGCGGCCAGGGTCGGTGCGAGTGGCCAGGATCCCACCCGACACCTTGTCGATCCATCTGATGCGAGTACCGTCGCTGGTCTCGTCCGCGACGTACACCTGGGTATTCCCCGCGGCGACCTGGACCGAGCCGGCCGTTTCGACCGTGAAGCGCGTCGTGTGATTCAGGAGCGCGATGGCTTTCAGGCCGTCGCCGGTGACGACGTAGAACTGCGTCTGGGGAAAGGCCCCCATCATGTCGCTGACGTCGATCGTCGTGGTCGGCGCCGCGGCAGGCGACTTCTGCGAAGGAGCGGGGAGCGTCGCCGCTCCCTCGCAGGCGATGATGAGGAGAACCGCTCCGAGGAGGAGCCTCCGCACTAGACCGTCCGCATCCGCGGTTGTCGCCGCGCGATGAGCAAGGCGACCGCGGACCAGAAGCCGATCGCGATGAGTAGGAACGGCACGGCGCCGATCGTGTAGCTCAGCGTCTCGCCCACGGCCTGCTCGGGTGCGGCGACGGGCAGATCGCTCGTCGCGAGCGGCGTGGTCGCTGCGATCTTGTTCACGTCGATCGTCACGTCGAAACTGAAGTCACCGAACTGCACGAGACCCGAGTAGATGGCCGCGCGGAACGGGTAGAAGACACCGGCGTACAAGGCGCCGTCGCCCGATTGGCTCACGAGCTTGAGTGGGACGTCGAGGCACTTGGTGCGCTCGCGGTCGGTCTGCATGATCACGGCGAGCCCCGTCGTCGGGAACGCCGCGCCCGGGTCGCCGCGTCGCGCGGACAGGACCAGGGTCACGGGCTTGCCCTCGGACCACGGCTGGCCGTCGGGCGTCTGGACGGACACGGCGTCGACGCAGGTCGGGCACTTCGCCGCGGCCGGTGCCGCGAAAGCCCCGAGAGTCATGAGTGAAATGACGAACGCGAGCAGGATCCGGCGCATGAATCACCTCCGGTCGCTAGGTCTATCCGCCGTACAACGGCGTCCCTCGGCCGGTTCCCGCGGGATCAGCCGGTGTGCGTCACCCGCAGGTCGTGCGCGCCGTCTGGACGCGTGTATTCGTAGAACACGTCGCCGCCCGCGGTGATGTCGACGTAGCGGACGCCGCCGGGGCCGCGCACGGTGCCGATCGACGGCCCATCGGTGCTGACGCGCTCCCATTGCCAGAGGTCGCGGCTACGGGCGAGACCGCAGCGCTCCTCGTAGTTTTCGGCAAGCGACGCGCTCCCGTCGTAAAGACCGAGCCACCCATCCCCATCGGGTATCGCCGTGCTGAGGCGCGCAGTGAACGCGTCCCAGCCCGACGCGCTGGGCCAGAGGGTCGGACCGTCCCACGTCCAGCGTCTGCCATCGACGCTGGTCGCGACGCCACTGACCGAAAGTGTGCGTCCGGTCGAGAGCGCATCACCGGTGGCGTGGAGGCCAGGGCCTTGGGAGACGGGAAGCGTGCCGTAGGAAACGAACATGAGCCAGCGGCCACGTTCTCGGCGGAGCCACGGATCCTTCACGGCCGCGACGCCGAGATCCAGCGGGTCGAGAACGACGACCGTCTCGGCGGGAACGAAGGCATCCACGGCGCGAGCCTCGACGAGTCCGATGCACCAGCGCCGGTCGTCACGTCGCACGAAGCTCACGTACAACCGCCAAGCATCGCCGACACGCACGAGCGCGCAGCGCTCGATCGACTCAGCGCCGAAGCGCTCCTTGCCCGCCGACCAGACCGTTTCGTAGCGAAGATCGTCATGGCTCGCCGCGATCCGGAGCTCGTAACCGCGTCCCGGCTCGGGACGGCGCATGCGATACACGACATACAGATCGCGCCCGTCCCTAAAGGCCCCCGGAGCGCCGGCCCAGCAGCCCGGCCCGGCACACGGCGCTGCGGCGATCGGCCGCCCGCTCTCGGGGTCGAAGACGCTCACGCCAGCGGCGGCGTCGTGCCGAGATGCCTCGCGACGAAGGCGATCTCCATCGCAACCTGCTTGATGCGCTCGTCGACGACAAGCGAGCCGTGGCCGGCGTCGTAGCGGTACTCCTCGAACGGCTTTCCGAGCGCGCGCAGGCGTTCGCGGTACACGTCGACACTGCGCGACGGACAGCGCGGATCGTTCTGGCCCACGAGCAGCAGCATCGGAACGCGCACGCGATCGACATAGGTGATCGGATTCGCGACGCGGTACCGCTCGGGGACCTCCGTCGGGGTGCCACCGAAGAGCGCGGCGTCGTATTTCTTCAGCGGCTCCATCTCGTCCTCGTACGCGGGGATGTAGTCGCCGATCGGCACGATGCCGATACCGAGAGCCCACCGCTCAGGCTGCGTGCCGAGGCCGAGAAGCGTGAGATAGCCGCCCCACGAGCCACCCCCGAGAACGCTCCGCTTCGGATCGGCGAGCTTCGTCGCGACGGCCCAGTCGTGCACCTTTGCGATGTCCTCGAGCTCCGTGAGCCCCGGCCGGCCGACGATCGCGTCGCGCCACGCCTTGCCGTAGCCGCTCGAGCCGCGGTAGTTCAGGCAGACGACGGCGAAGCCGTGGTCCACCCAGGCCTGGACGGTGGGCGAGAAGCTGTCGCGGTCGGCGGCTTCCGGCCCGCCGTGGATGAAGAAGAACGTCGGACGACCACCGGGGGACTCCGCCCCCCGAGGACCCCCCGCCGGTTCCGCCACGAAGACGTGCACGCCATCGACGTCGTGGTCGCGATACGCGACGCCGGCCGGAGCGTCGCTTCCGGCGAGGACGACGCCGCCGCCGACCTTCCGGACCGCCGCCGGCTCGGAGGAGCGATCGAGCATGTACCAGACCTCGCCGTCTGGCCGCACGCGCGCGGTCGAGATGGTCCCCGGGTCCGTCGCGAGACGCTCCAGCGCCGAGCTCGCGAGGTCGTAGCGGTAGAGCTCGGTGCGGCCACGGTGATCGTGACCAATGAGCAGCGAGCGCGCGTCGGGATACCAGTCGGCGAACGTCTCCCCCGGGAGATCGAGCCGGATCTCGCGCGACGTCCCCGCCCTTGCGTCCAAGATGAGGGGCCGCTCGAGATCCTCGCGGTCGTGCACGGCGAGATAGCGAGCGTCGCCGACGACCGGCGACCAGCCACCGGAGGGCGAGAGGCCGTAGCCCGGTCCGTGCGAGAGCTCGGCCACGCACTTTCCGTCCGTGTCGATGATCCGCAGGACGCGATTGCGGCTGTCGCCGTGCTCCGAGTGGAACAGCGCGACGAACGCTCCGTCGCGCGACAGTCCGTCGATGAACGCGCTCTGCTCATGGGCATAGATCCGGCGCGGCGCCTCGCCGTCGGCCACCACGTACACGCTCGTGCCTTCGTCCGACCGCGAGCGCGCGATGACCGCGAAGCGGCTGTCGATCGCGGGGCCGCCGCTATGGATCGCGATCCGACCGCTATAGGCCGGAGCCAGCTGCGGCGCGATCGTTTCGCGCGGCCCGCCCTGCCACGGCTCGCGCACCCAGCGGCCGAGCTCGTTACCCTTCTCGTCGTCGAACCACCAGATCCACTCGCCGCGCGGATCGAGGCGGCTCGACACGCGGTAACCCGTGCCCTCGGCGCGGTCGGTGACCTGACGCCTCTCGCCGGTCCGCTGATCGCAGGCGTAGACCTCGAACTTGCCGCCGGCGTTCGACAGATAGAGGAGCCGCTCTGGCCGCTCGCGCGACCACGTCGGGAACATCACCATCGACGCGCGGAAGCGGCGCTTCCAGGTGGCTTCGGACATCTGCCTAGCGGCCGTCGCGATGGACGCTGAAGACGTCGCGCACGCCCTCGAGCTTCGCGAGCACGCGCGAGAGTTGTTCGACGCTCGTGACCTGAAGTGTCGCGTTGACCGTGGCGCTCTTGTCGGGATTCGCGAGGGCCGAGAGCGCGACAAGCGCGACCTGGTTCTCGCTGATGACCGCCGCGACGTCGCGGAGGAAACCGTCGCGGTCCCAGCCTTCGATGCGGATCGCGACCGGATACGTCCGCGCGGCGGACTTCTCCCACTCCACGTCGACGTGCCGTTCCTTCTCGGAGCTCGCCTTCACGTTCGTGCAATCCGCGCGGTGCACCGTCACCCCGCGCCCGCGCGTGATGTAGCCGACGATCTGGTCCCCGGGCACAGGATTGCAGCACACCGCGAACCGCACGAGCAGGTCCTCGACACCCTTCACGGTCACGCCACCTCGCGACGTGGTCGGCGGGAGCGGCGGCGCCGACCCGGGCAGCTGCACCTGCGCGTCGTCGACGATGCCGAGCCGCATGACGACCTGCGCCGCCGTGATCTCGCCGTACCCGAGCGACGCGAACAGCGTGTCGAGGTCGTGCATGTTCATCGCCTCGGTGACCCGCTGCAGGTCCTCGTCGGAGACGTCGCCGAGCGACCGCTGCGCGAGGCGTTTGAGCTCGCGATCCAGAAGATCTTTGCCGTGCGTGATGTTCTCGTCGCGCTGTGATCGCTTGAACCACTGACGGATCTTTTCGCGCGCGCCGGGTGTG
>JALYLT010000163.1 GCA_030774095.1 Chloroflexota bacterium | reverse complement strand
CAGGTCCTGAAGAAGGTCGGCGGCCTCGTCGGGCGCCATCTCGTCGAGGATGTCCGCCGCGCGCTCTTCGTCGAGGTCGCTCACGATCGAGGCCTGCATCTCCGGCTCGACCTCGGACAGCGTGTCGGCGGCGGTCTCGATGTCGAGCTCCTCGAACACGGCCCGCCGCTCGTCGACCGTCATCTCCTCGACGATGTCGGCGATGTCCGCGGGATGCAGGAGCGCGAGCTTGGTGCGCGGCACGGTCACGCGGACATTGGCGCCCGACCCCGCGAGCGTCTCGACGAGATGCCAGGGGATGATCCCGCGCGGCAGCTTCTGGCCCGCGAGGCCGACGACGCGCTCGGCGAGATTCTCGGCGCCGACGCGGCGCAGCAACCCACGTAGGCCGACGTCCGCGCCGACCAGGCGCAGCTGGCCGTCGACTTCGGAGAGCTGCAGATCGTTGACGCGCACGACCTTCGCGCCGTGCGTATCGACGACCTGCTTGTCCATGAGGTCGCGCGAGAGGCGGAGCGCATCCGGTGGCAGCGTCGCATCGGTGATCGTGGCGAGGCGGCCGCGGAGTCTGAGGTGTCCGATCTCCTGGGCCATCTCGTTCCAGCGGACGATGCGCTCGCCGCTGGGCGTTGCCAGGATCGCCCACTGCACCGCCGGGAACTGGCCCTGGGGGACCACCGCGAGGTCGGCGAGCTTCGCCACTTCGGTGCCGTTCGGCTCGATCACACGCCGATGTTGGATGTCTGAGAGGTACGGCACGCGCGCAAGGGTACCGCCCGGGCTAGAATGAGTTCTCCCGTGACACCTGCTTCAGACACCGGACTGCGCGTGCGAGCCCTCGCGGATCAGGCGGTCTCGGCCGCCCTCGAGGCGGACTGGACGCGCGCGTCCGATCTCAACTCGAAGATCATCGAAGCGGCGCCCGACGACATCGAGGCGCGCAACCGGATGGGCCGCGCGCTCCTGGAGCAGGGCAAGCTCGATGAGGCCAAGGCGTCGTTCGCCGAGGTGCTCAAGGCCGAGCCGTACAACTCGATCGCGATCCGCGGCTCGCAGCGCATCGCCCAGCTCCTCGAGCACAAGACCAAGCCGAACGTCACCACATCCCGGACCCAGCCCCGCCTCTTCATCGAAGACATGGGCAAGACGGGCATCCTCCGCCTGATCAACCCGGCGCCGCCGCACATCCTCGCCCGATACAGCCCCGGCGCCGAGGCACAGCTGAAGGAGCAGGAGGGCCTCATGGCCGTCCACGCCCGCGACGGCGAGCTCCTCGGCTTCCTGGAGCCGAAGGTCGGCCGGCGCCTCATCGATCTGATCCGAACTGGCAACCAGTACGTGGCGGCGATCGTCAGTAACGACCAGCTGAACGCGCGCGTTGCCATTCGTGAGGTCCTGCAGAGTGTTGAGAACTCAAGCCGGATCTCCTTCCCGGGCCACCACCGCCCGGCCGAGACAAAGGAGCGGGCCTACATCAAGGGCAACTTCTTCCGCTTCGGGCGGGACGCGGACGAGGACGGCGATGAGGACACGGACGAGACCGAGGAAGAGACCGAGGGCGGCGCGGGCGGCGAGGCCCTGGATGAGTCGGAGACGGTCGAAGAGCCCCTGGTCGTCGACACCGGTGACGATGATGCGGAGGAAGAAGAAGAGGAGTAAGCCGAGTGGGTCGAGCAGGATGGGGAGCGATAACAGCGGTCCTCGTCCTCCTGGCCGCGGCTTGCTCGTCCACACCGCTACCGGATAAGACCCGCCCCACCGGCGACGTCCCGGATGCGCGACCTATCGCCCGTACCGCGGCCGACATCCTCTTGACCTTCTCCGTCTACGACTACGCGCTCGTCGGTGCCCTGAACGGCGACAAGGTGCGCGTGGTGAATGCCGATCGCTTCGCGTCCGTC
The DNA here is from genome assembly GCA_030774095.1 of Chloroflexota bacterium. Lineage (GTDB taxonomy): Bacteria > Chloroflexota > Limnocylindria > P2-11E > P2-11E > CF-39. Next base: position 3,207 of record JALYLT010000163.1, on the reverse strand, counting down.
GCGCACGCGCAGGCCGCGCTCGTCAGCGCGAACACGACGAAGGTCGTCGCCGCGACGGTCGAGACCGTCGGTCCCGTGCGCGATCGTCTCGTCGCGCTCGCCGACGGCCTGACCGATCTGTCGCGCGACGCGCTCGCATACGCCGACGCGCGCGATCCCGCGGCGCTGTCGCGCGTCATCGCCGGAGTCGAGCGTGGCTGGGCGAGCCTGCGCGAGCTCGCGTCGGTCCTTCCCGCGGACGCCGCGCTGAGCGCCGCGCTGGACCGCGGCCCGGCTATCACGTCCACGGCGACGTCAAAGCAGCGCTACACACTCGCCGTCGGTCCGTACACGACGGCAGCAGAAGCCGCCGCGGCCGCAAAGACGATCGGGCCGAACGCGACCGCTGCGACGGAGAGTCCGTTCACGGTGCGCGTCGGGCCATATGCGGATCGCGCCACCGCCGAAACGGCGTCGGTCGCTCTCGCGGCGCGGAAGTTCAGCGCGATCGTCGCCGAGGAGACCATCTACACATTCGCGCGTGGCGGCGCCGTCCCGGACGCGGAGCTCTGGCGTGAGCCCGAGCGTTCCATCGATACTCACGCGCTCGCGCGCAAGATCGCGCTGTCGCAGGACGGGGCGCTCGTCGCGACCGGCACGGACGACGGCTTCATCGCGTTGCACACGCGCGACGGAGCGCTGAAGGCGCTCGCGAAGTTCAACGCCGGCGTGAATCAGCTCGCGTTCACCAACGATGCGCGGTTCCTGATGGGTGGCGGACAGATCCTCTCCAACTATGTGATGCCGGCCCCGAACGACTCTGTGGGCGTTCCCGTGCGCCTCACCGGCGCGGCACAGTCGCTGGTGTATGTGCCGGGCGTGGACATCTTCGCCGCGTCGGCGGGCGGGAGCGACGGCGGGGTCATCGGCGGGCGCACGCCGGACGGGCTGCCGCTCTCGGCACCCTTCCCGATCGGGCTCGGGTCAGCTGGTGGGCTCCTCGCGGCGAGCGACTACGGCGATCTCTTCATCGCCTGGCAGACCTCGGGTGGCTACGAGGTCCGCGTGTTGCGACCAGGTGTGGAGCGGGCGACGAAGGGCGTGCTGCGCGTGCCCGGCACCGGCACGGCCTTCGCGATCGATCCGTCCGGGAAATACGGCGCGGCGGTGACGGATCAGGGCACGTACCGCTTCCAGGTGAACGCGGCGGATCCGACGAAGAGCCTCACCAAGATCACGACGCCGGTGCGCGACGTCGAATTCGCGCGCGACGGAACGCTCTACCTGCTCGACGCGAAGCGCGTCATCGCGGTCGACGCCGAGGGCGCGACGCGCTGGACGTCCCCGCTCGTCGACGGGCGCCGCATGGCCGTCGGCCTCCGCGCGGTCGTTTTGGACGGCACCGACCGCGTCGTCGCGCTCGACCCGAAGACGGGCGCGCTCGACGAGCTTGCGCCCGTCGGCCAGATCCAGGACCTCGTCGTGTCGCGCGACGGTCGGTGGGTGGGGCTTGTCGCCGAAGCGAAGCGGGCAGTTCTTTTCAGGTTGCCGTAGGTCGCCGGACGGGCCTCAGGGCGTGACTGCGGAAGGCTTCCTCGTGAGAGGGCTCTTGTGGTTCGGAATTGCTTCGCTCGGGATGGTGCCGTACTTCATCGCGTTGCGTCGCCTGCGGAGACTGACGGCTACTGATCCCTCATCTAAAACCGTGTCGACGGCCGACCTGCTCGACAATCCACAGGTTGACCCAGTACGGGAGGACGCCCGTCGACGCTGTCGAAAACGACTGTTCATTGGCGTCGCGATCTACTTCCTTTGCGCCCCACTGCTCCCGTGGATCTACAACGCGTGAAAACTCAGAGCTTGCGTCCTCTAGGTCTCGGCATGATCGTCGTCGCCGTTGGGCTGGTGGTATTCGCGGTCGCGTTCTCCGACCGCCTCGGACCGGTTACGCCTGTTGTGCTCTTGATCGCGATCGTGAACGCGGTTCGAGGTGGACTGTGGTTCTTTCGACGTCGACCTTAGCCCGTAGCCACGACCAGCGATTACTCTTCACGCCAACGTGAGCACCATGCGAGAGCGGATCCTCTCATTTACACCCATCGAAACGGTCCCGCTCCCGCGACCACTGAGCCGTTTTGGCACGGCGTTCCCCATCGCTCTCGCGGACGTCTATGCGACCGCGTACGCGCCGCGACGCGGCGTGGTGCTCGATCCGCTCGCGCATCCCTGGTCCGCCGCAGACGCGGTCGATGCCTCGGATCGGCGGGGCATCGCGACATCCCGCGAGCCGCTCGGCGAATGGGCGCGGGCCGTCGTCGCGCTTGCGCCACCCGGGGAGGAGGTCGTCGCGGCGTTCGAGCGCGTCGCGGACAGCACGCTCGTTGGGACTCCGCACCGTGTCGCGATGCGCGAGCTCTACGGCTCGCACTGCGCGACCTGCCACGGCCCGGTCGTCGTCGAGGCCTTCCTGTGGGAGCGCGACGCGCCAGTGCCGACGAAGAAGTCCTTTCGCTGCGGGGTGTGCGCGCGCGAGGGTCGCGCCCTCCTGATCGAAGGCGTCGACACCGACGACGAGGAGCGCACGCGCCGCCTCGAGCCGCGCGGCATGGCGTACTGGCAGTTCGTCGAGCGGTTCGGCGCCGATCCGGCGGCGCAGGCTCTGGGCGAGACCGTCGCGGCCCTCTACACGCCGCGCAACATCACCGCGCTCATGGCCACGCTGCGCGCGATCGAGACCTCGGTCGGCGATGCCGCGGCTCAGGGTCTCCTGAAGCTCTGCCTGCTCGAGTCGATCGTCGCCGGGAGTCGCCAGAGCGCCGTCGCCGGTCACGGCGCGCCGCTCCGCATCGACAAGGGACGCGCTCGCCGCGGCCACGCCTCGCAGACGCGCGAGGTGAACGTCTGGCTGGAGTACGAGCGCACCGTGCGAGAGCTCGTCGCGTGGCTCGCGCAGCACGAGCACCGCACGCCCGGTTCACGCGGAGCGCTCCTGCTCGATCCGGGCGACGCGGACCTCGTCCTCTGCCAGGCGCCGGTCGAAGACACGCTCGGCGGATGGAGCACGGTGGCGAGCGCGCTGCTCCTCGGCGCGAAGACGCTGCGCCCGATGGACACCGGCGAGGGCCGGCTCGCGGCGCGCGAGCGACTGCTGCGCACCCTGCGCGCGGCGCTCATCGAAGCGCATCGCGTCTCGCGTCCCGAAGCGGCTGCGGTCGTCTACGTTCCGCA
>JALYLT010000162.1 GCA_030774095.1 Chloroflexota bacterium | reverse complement strand
TGCCGAGGCCGGTGACGATGATCAGCGTTCTCCCGGTCATCTGCGTCGCGAGATACATGACGGTCAGCGTCTTGCCGGTGCCCGGCGGCCCATAGAGAAGGATGCCGCGCTTCAGCGAGCGCTTCGCTGCGACCAGCGCGGCGGCGTGGTCGGAGAAGCGCACCGCGTGCTGCTCGACCCGCTCGAGGACGCCGTCAGGGAGCACGATCTCGTCGCGCGCGACCTTTGGGAGGCGGTGGAACTTCACCAATGACTGGACGCCGTACTGGCCGGGAGCGAGCGAGATCGCTTTGCCGCGGTAGACGTTGAGCTCCTTGCTCGCTGCGGTGAGGTCACGCAGTAGCTCGAGCGCGGCCTCGCGCTTGGAGCAGGCGACCTCGAGGCGCAGCCGAGTCCGTGGGCCCATCTCCAGCGTGGGGGGGCCGACGACAAAAACGGTCAGTCGATCCTCGCCCGAGGTCACGAAGAAGAGCCCGTACTGCACGCACGCGAGCGTCCGGTCGCCCTCGAGATGGAAGTTCACGTAGTCGACCGGTCCTTCCGTGATCCGTCCGTACGGACTATTGGTCGCGAGAAGATCCGAGAACGCGAACTGCTGCCAGCGCTTATTCGGAGCGGAGAAGCCGACAAGGTCCGCGGTCCGGCCGCGCGAATGGAGCACCTTGTCCAGCGCGACCTGCACATTGGGGTGCTCGTAGTTGTCGAAGTCCTCGCTGACGATCGGCATGCGCCCGGGATCGCCGCCCAGATGCGCCCGCAGGCGCTCGAGCAACGGGCTCGTCTCTTTCGCCGCCTCGGCGTTCATCGCGTCGATGAATCGCTTGAAGGCGGTCCCGAACTCGGCTGGCGTGATCCCATCGTGGTCGGCCATGCCGGACAGGTTACGACTGCGAAAAAGTGGTGGCGCGGACCGGCTAGTGCTTGAAGTGTCGCCTGCCCGTGAACAGCATCGCCATACGGTGCTTGTTGGCGGTCTCGATCATCATCGCGTCGCGCAGAGAGCCGCCGGGCTGGATGATGGCGGTCACGCCCGCTCGCGCGGCGACCTCGATGCCATCGGGGAACGGGAAGTACGCGTCGGACGCCATCACCGCGAGGCGCGCGTTCTCACCGGCCTTACGGACGGCGACCTCGACCGCCACCACCCGCGAGAGCTGACCGGGGCCGACGCCGACGCTCGCAAGACCTTTCACGAGGACGATCGCGTTCGAGGTGACGTGGCGCACGCAGCGCCACGCGAACAGCAGGTCGGTGAGCTCCTCCAGCGTCGGCGTGCGCTCGGTGACGACCTTGAAGTTGCCCTCCTCGGTGACGGACTCGTCGGGGGTCTGCACCAGAATGCCGCCGGCGACCTTTTTCAGATCGAGGGCATGGTCGTCGGAACGGCGGACACGCCGGCCGTCGATAAGCGCGTTCGGTACCCCCAGGATCTCGAGGTTCTTGCGCTGGCGAAGGAGCGGCAGGGCGTCGTCGTCGTAGCCCGGCGCGATGATCGCCTCGTAGAACGTGTCCTGCATCGCCTCCGCAAGCTCCCGCGTCACCTGCCGGTTCGCGCCGACGATGCCGCCGAACGCGGAGACGGAGTCGGCCATGAAGGCGCGCCGGTAGGCCTTGGTGATCGCGCTGTCGGACGCGATGCCCGAGGGGTTCTGATGTTTCACGATCGCGACGGTAGGCTGCGCGAAATCGGACACGATGCGCCAGGCCGCGTTGATGTCGAGCACGTTGTTGAAGCTCGCCGCGCGTCCATGGATCTGCTCCATCGAGACCATCGCGCCGCTCTCCTCGCCGCGGATCGCGTAGAAGGCGGCCTGCTGATGCGGGTTCTCGCCGTAGCGGAGGTCGCGCACTTTGCGGAGCGATAGCGTCATATCGTCGGGGAACTGGATGCCCGCTTCGCCCACGAAGCGTGACGCGATCGTCGCGTCGTAGGCCGCGGTGTGCGAGAACGCTTCGGCCGCGAGAAGCCGGCGCGTTTCCAGAGAGACATTGCCTCGGCCCTTGAGCTCGTCAAGCACCGCGCTATAACGATCCGGTCGCGCGATGACCACGACGTCCTGGTAGTTCTTCGCCGCGGCCCGCAGCAGGGTCGCGCCGCCGATGTCGATGTGCTCCTGCAGGTCGAGCCCACGCTTGCCTGCGGCGGCGGCCTTCGCATACGGATACAGGTTGACCGCGACGAGGTCGATCGGCTCGATGCCCTCGCGCTCGAGCTCGGCCCGCTGCGACTCGTCGTCCCGCCGCGCCAGGAGCGCGGCGTGGATGCGCGGATGCAGCGTCTTCACGCGCCCACCCAGCAGCACCGGCGAACCGGTCTGCTCCTCGACGGCCTTCGAGTCAACGCCTTCGGCGGCGAGCGCCGCGCGCGTACCGTCGGTCGCGATGAGATCCCAGCCGAGCTCGCGCAAGCCGCGCGCGAACGCGACGAGACCGGTCGTATCAGAAGCTGAGAGGAGTGCTCGCACGGTGTCTCCCTGTCAATCCCGCTGGCGGTCGCTAGCATAGCCGGACCGTGCCGTTCGACCTCGGTCACTTCATTGACCGTTTTTTTCAGCCTTTCAACACCGAGTCGCGGTTCTATTGGCCTGCCGTTTACGCGGTCGCGATATCGCTTGTCGCGAACGTCGTTTGGTATAACTGGCGGCGCCGCGGACCCGTGCCGCCGGCCGAGAACACGCTCAAGTCATGGGCGTTCTGGACCAACATCGTGTTCCTCATCGTGCTCATGGTCTGGATCATCGCGAAGCTGCCGTTCTGGGTGATCGGCGTCACGCTCGCGGCGAACATCGCGGCGCTCGGCGTCATGTATCTCTACGTGCTACCGCCGCAGGAGGCAGCCTGGGAGCGCGAGCAGCGCCGGCAGCGTTACTTTCCGCAAGCGGAACGGCGCAAAAAAAAGCGGCGGCGCTGACTCATTCGGGCGCGGCATCCGCGATAGAGAAGTCCTGGTAGCGCCGCTCGCCCACGAGATCCGTCCGTTCGACGCGTTCGACCTCCGCCATCCGCGGTCCATGGTCGAGCCAGCGCCCCAGCGTCGCGAGCGCGTCGGCGTCGCCCTCGGCGATCAGCTCGACCGCGCCATCCACCGTGTTCCAAACGCAGCCCGTCAGGCCCCGCAACGACGCCTCGCGCGCCGCGGCAGCACGGAAGTACACGCCCTGGACCCTCCCACGCACCACGAAACGCGCCCGCGTCATCCGCGGGGTTTGCGCTTCGCGAGCATCTCCCGGGGCGCGGACGTGTTCGCGATCGCCGCGCGCGTCGCCCAGCCACGGCGCGCGGTCGCGACCGCGTACTCCATCCAGTCGAGCTCCTCGGTGCGGTGCGCATCAGAATTGGCGACGAGCGTCACTCCCTTGTCCAGCGCCTTGCGCACCCAGATGTCCGGGAGGTCGAGCCGTTCGGGTCCACCGTTGATCTCGATCCAGGTCCCGGTCTCCGCGGCGCCGTCGATCAGCGCCTGGAGATCGAGCGCGTGTGGATCGCGCCGCTCCAGCAGCCGCCCGGTGGGATGTGAGATCTGCGTCACGAGCGGATGCCGCATCGCGGTGAGCACCCGCTCGGTCATGACGTCGCGCGTTTGGCCGAACGCGGAATGCACCGACGCGCTCACGATGTCGAAGCGCGCTAGCATCTCGTCGGGATAGTCGAGCGTCCCATTCGCGCGGATATCGACTTCGGTGCCGACCAGGATCCGGAACGGCGCGAGCTCCTCACTGAGCCGGCGCGCCTCCTCTATCCGGGCGGTGATGCGCTCGGGACCGAGACCATTCACCAACCCCAGACCGGGCGAGTGGTCGGTGGCGGCGTAGTACGAGTAGCCCTTGTCGCGCGCGCGGCGCGCCATGTCGGCGAGCGTGTCGTGGCCGTCGGTCCAGTTCGTGTGGGTGTGAAGATCGCCCCGTATAGCGGCGACGGTGACGAGCGCCGGCAGGGTATGCGCGATCGCGGCATCGATCTCGCCGTGATCCTCGCGCAGCTCGGGCGCGATCCAGTCCATCCCGAGCGCGGCGTAGATCTCCTCTTCCGTCCGTGACGCGATCTCCTGGCCGCGCGCCTCCGCGCCGATGCGGTACAGGCCGTACTCGTTGAGAAGGAGCTTCTTCTTCAGCGCGTGGCCGCGCAGCCGGACGTTGTGCTCCTTCGATCCCGTGAAGTAGACCATCGCGGCACCCCACGAGTCCGGCGGCACGACACGGAGGTCGATCTGCAGGCCGCGCGCGACGATGACCGACGTCTTCGTCTCCCCCTGCGCCAGCACGCGCTCGACCCCAGGCGCTCGCACGAGCGCGTCCATCACCGGCCCCGGCGCGGTCGACGCGACGAGCAGATCGATGTCGCCGATCGTCTCGCGGTACCGCCGCAGACTGCCAGCGATGGAGATCGCCTCGATCCCGGTCTCCTGACGCAGCCAGTGGACCATGGAGGTCGCGGCGTCGCGGGCGTGATGCACAAGCGTGCGTCCGGTGCGCTGCTTCAGCGAGGCGATCGACTTGAGGATGTTCTCCTCGGTCTTCGCCTGGATCTTCGGCAGCTCGCGCAGCCGGTGGGCCTTCGCCGCCTCCTCGAGCTCGTCGACGGTCGTGATCTTGAGGTTGTCGTAGATGATCCGAGCGGTCGCCGGTCCGACGCCCGGGACACGCAGGAGCGTGATGAGACCCGACGGCACGGCGGCCTTGAGCTCCTCGTGACGTTGAGACGCGCCAGTACTGACGAGCTGGACGATCGCGTCGCGCACCGATGGACCGACCTTGGGGATCTCGCCCAGGCGATCCTGTTCGACGAGCGCGGAGATCGGCTCGCGGAGGTCGCGGATCGCGCGCGCAACGGCCCGGTAGGTGACGGCACGGAAGACGTTCTCGCCCTTCAGCTCAAGGAGATCGCCGATCTCGTCAAGGACTGTGGCGACGCCTTCGTTGTCATGCGTGATGGCATCGCGGGGCACGAGCGAAATCTTAGCGACGGCGCGAGGAGGTCGCGCTAGGTGCGGTTGGTCGTTGTCGGCGTGCGCGCGAGCTCGAGGTAGCGGAAGGCCTGATCGGTCTCGCCGCGAGCGCGCAGCTTCATCGCGTATTCGGCGGCGAACGTCGAGAGGTTCGGGTGGTCGCCCACCTCCACCAGGAGCTCGACGGCCTTCCGGTACGCGCGGTCGCTCGCGGTGAACGCCTTCAG
>JALYLT010000161.1 GCA_030774095.1 Chloroflexota bacterium | reverse complement strand
TGCTCTCGACGTTGGTGAAATCGGTCAACAGGCCCTCGAGCGCGACCGCCGCCTCGAGGCTGTTCGTCGCGTGCTTGTCGAACTGGGTGAAGAAGAAGCTCTTCTTCGGCATCAGCGACAGGCGCATGGATGTCCTCCTTCTCGGTACACATGAAGAGACCGCGCCGGTGGCGCGGTCCCCTTCGTTGAATTCAGCATTCCGTCAGCGGACTGTAGCGGTTGAACGAAACGTCGGCTATGCCACTTCTCGTCTGATGGACGCGACTGCACCGAGAGCCATCGCAAGCCCGAAGACGACAAGAACGCCGACGTCGCGCAGCACGAGGGGATCGGCGAGCTCGTAGCCTTTGATCATCACCGACCGCAGCGCCTCGTTCGCGTACGTAAGCGGTAGCACCGCTGCGACCGGGCGCAGGTAGTCGGGCAGCTGCTCCAGTGGAATGAGCAGTCCAGAGAGGAACACCTGGGGCAGCAGGACGATAGGCACGAACTGAATCGCTTGCAGTTCGTTGCGCGCCGCAGCGGACACGAGCAGCCCGAGCGATACGGCGCCGACGACGAGCGCCGCTTCGACGACGAAGATCGTTGCGAGGTTGCCGCGGTAATGCACCTTCAGCACGAAGACCGTGAACAGCAGGATCACGACCGCCTGCAGCAGTGCGAAGAAGCTGAATCCCGCGAGATAGCCCAGGACGAGCTCGCCTCGACGGAGCGGAGTGGCCATGAGCCGCTCGAGCGTCCCCGTTGTGCGCTCGCGCAGGAACGACACCGCCGACAGCAGGAAGATGAAAAAGAACGCGAAGAACGCGACGAGGACCGGCGCGAGGTAGTCGAGGATCGAATAGTCGGAACCGCCGTAGAGCTGGTCGAGCTTCACCGCCGGAGCGCCGAGCGTCAGATTTCCGCCCGCGACCGCGTCGGCGAACGCTTTCTGGATCGCACCACCGATCGAGCCACTCTCGAGCGGATCGGCGCCCTCGATCTGGATGTGCAGCGTCGTGCTCTCGAGCCAGACCACCGCGTCCACCTCGCCGTCTCGCAGCTGCCGGAGGCCTTCATCGAACGTGCCGCGTCGTCCGTGTATCGCGGTCGATGCCACGAAGCGGTCGACGACCGCCGCCGGCAGGGTGAAACGGTCCGTCGCGACGACGACAGTGGGGACTCGCTCTGTCGCCGAGCCCCACACCGCGCCCACCAGCGAGAGCACCACGATAGGCGCGGCGAAGAGCAGGCCGAGCGAGCGACGATCGCGGCGGAAGCCGAGGACGATGCGCTTCGCGACGGCGCGGACGCGATGCGGATCCATCAGCGTGCCTCCGCGAGCGCGAGGAAAGCGCTCTCGAGATCGCGCGTGCCGGCTCGCGTGACGAGCTCGGTCGCGCTGCCCTCCGCCAGGACGACGCCGCCGCGGATCAGTCCGAGACGATCGCAGCGCGCCGCCTCATCCATCACGTGACTGGAGACGAGCATCGTGATCCCCGACGACGCAAGCTTGCGGAAATGCGCCCAGAACTCCTGGCGCAGCAGCGGATCGACGCCGACCGTCGGCTCGTCGAGAAGCAGCAGGCTCGGTCGATGAAGAAGCGTGGCCGCGAGCGAGACGCGCGTGCGCATCCCACTCGACAGGGTGTTCACCACCGAGCGACGGCGCTCGAGGAGGTCGACGGTCCGCAGCGCCTCCTCGATGCGCTCGTCCGCGTGCTTCACGCCCTGGAGCGCCGCAAAGAAGCTCAGGTTCTCCTGGACTGACAGGTCGCCGTAGAGGGCCGCGGCCTGGGTCATGTAGCCGACGCGCCCGGCGCTCACCGCCGCGCGCGGCGTGCCTCCGAGGACCGTGAGCGTGCCCCCTTCCGGACGCAGCAGCCCGGCAACGCAGCGGATGAAGGTCGTCTTTCCGGAGCCGTTGGGTCCGAGAAGGCCGTAGATCTCGCCCGCCCGGATGCGAAGGTCGAGCCCGCGGAGCGCCAGGGTCGCGCCGAACCGCTTCCGGACGCCCAGCGCGACGACAGTGAACTCAGTTGCCACGGCGCATTCCTCACGCGGAACCCTAGTCGAGATCGCCCCACAGGTAACCGTTTCGTCAATAGATCCGGGGGTGGAAGCGCTCCGCCCGTCGGCAATCGTCCGCGACGGAAGGCGCCCGGAAACATGGCACAAGAGTTGCTTTGACCACTGTCAGCAAAGGCTCCGCCCAGTGCGGCGGGAAAGGCGGCGGTCGTGGACGCATTCTTGGTGGGATTGGTGTTCGGTGTCGCGTTCGGGATGCTCGTCGTCGGCTTCCTTGCCGTTGGGTCGTACCAGCGCGGGTTCAGCCAGGCCCTCGAGCGCCGCAAGGAGTGGCGTGGTGAGCTCGTCGCGCGGCAGGTGGTCGCGCGCCGCGTGCTGGAGCAGCTGCGTAAGGCCAGTTAGCTCTGTCGCGTCACTAAATGGTCGAAAGGGGCCGCCGAAGGGCGGCCCTTTCGTTTTGCCCGCTACTTCCCGAACCAGGACCGCCGCAGCTCTTCGATCGCCTGCTGCAGCCGGTCGACGAGGCCAGGCAGGCCGGTCGGCACGATCTCGATCTCGCCAGTGGTGCGTGACAGTCGCAGCTCGTCGCCCGACTGCACTGCCGCCTTCACCGCCGCCCGGTCCGCGGTCACCGTGAACACGACCCGGTCCTGCTCGGCAACGACGCTCGCGACCCGTAAGCGTCCATCGGGCAGTGCCTTGATGACCGCTTTGAGCGCAGCGTCGCTGCGGACGTCGGCCTGCGGCTGCGGAGCAACGCGCGCGACGGTCTTGCCGACCTCGTCGAAGAAGGTCTGAGGGCCACGAACGACGCTGCCGACCAGCGCGGCGAAGAGGCCGACCGCGAGCAGCACCGCGAACATGCCGATCACGAATTGCAGCGCCCAGATCGGGAGGAACGCGCCTGCGCGCTTCACTTCTGCCCAGGCACGCCACCGGTGTAACAAGAAACCTGTAACCGCATGTACGTTCTCCCGCGCCCTGGCGGGCGCATTATTCGGGTTCCGCTCGTTCGGATCGCCGGCCGAGCCGCATTTGAGGAGGGTACATGCGTCGTTTTCTCGCCGCGCTGGGCGTCGCGGTCTTTACGCTGGTCGCGAGCGCGACACCAGCGGATGCGAATCACTCTTGGAATGGCTACCACTGGGAGCGTGCCGCGAACCCGTTCACGGTCCCGCTTGGCGACAACCTCAGCGCGGACTGGGCCAGCTACCTGAGTACGGCGTCCGCTGACTGGTCGGCGTCGAGCGTTCTCGACACCACGATCGGCGCCGGCAGCACGACCGGACGCAAGTGCCGCGCCAGTCTGGGTACGGTCCAGGTCTGCAACGCCGGCTACGGCCGGAATGGCTGGCTCGGTCTCGCCTCGATCTGGCTGAGCAGCGGCCACATCGTGCAGGGCACCGCGAAGATGAACGACAGCTACTTCACGATGGCGGCCTACAACAACGTCAACGAGAAGCTCCACGTCATGTGCCAGGAAGTCGCGCACACGTTCGGTCTCGGGCACCAGGACGAGTCCGGCACCTCGCTGGATACCTGCATGGACTATTACCACAACACCAGCGACGCCGACACGAAGAGCACGCATCCCAATGCTCACGATTACGAGGAGCTCGAGACCATCTACAACTCGCACCTCGATGGCGCGGCGGCGACGGGCGCGGGCGGCGCCGGCAGTGCCGTGCGCGTCGGCGGCGCGGACGAGGACGGCACGCCGGTCGGGGCCTCGCGCGCGCGCGGGAACTGGTACGCCCAAGACCTCGGGAACGGGCGATTCCTCCTCACCCACGTGTTCTGGGCGCCGTTCGGCCACTAGCCGTTTCGTCCCACGTAATGTCTGCGAGGCCCCGGATACTCCGGGGCCTCGCCGCATATCTGCGAAGATTCGGCGATGGATCCACTCAGGGTTGTGTGCGTGGGCGGCGGGCTCGGTGCGCCGACGGTCATGGCCGGCCTGCGCGCGTACACCTCGGATATCACCGGCCTCATCGCCGTGACCGATTCGGGACGGTCGACCGGCAAGGTCCGCATCGCGCTCGACGTGCCCGCGCCCGGCGACATCCGCAACGCGCTCACCGTCCTGGCCGAGGGCGACCCCGTGCTGACCCGCCTGTTCAACCACCGCTTCGAGACGGACAAGAGCGAGGACCTGAACGGCATGGCCTTCGGCAACCTGTTCCTCGCGGCATTGACGCAGCAGGAGGGGTCGTTCCTCGCTGCTGTTGAGGAGGCCTCGCGCCTCCTCAAGCTGCGCGGCCGCGTCCTCCCGGTCACCCTGTACAACACGCATCTCTGCGCCGAGCTCACCGATGGCAGCATCGTCGAGACCGAAGTGAACGTCCGCGGGACGGGCAAGGCGCCCATCGAGCGCGTCTTCCTCAAGGACACGCACGTCGGTGCGACGCCGGGAAGTGTCGAGGCGATCGCCTCGGCCGACCTCATCACGCTCGGACCGGGGAGCCTGTACACCACCGTGTGCGCCTGCCTTCTCGTGCCGGAGATCGCGCGCGCGATCGCGAACGCCGACGGGCTCGTCGTGTACGTGGCGAACACGACGCGCCAGCCCGGACAGACCGACACGCTCTCGCTTTCTGATCACGTGCGCGCGGCGCAGGACTATCTCGGCGGGTCGGGCCTCGACGCCGTCCTCGTGAACGACGATCCGCCGCCGGCGCACCTTCGCGTCCACTACGCGGAGAAGGGTCTCGACCTGCTCGACCCGACGCCCGAGGAGCTCGAGCGCATCCGCGCGCTCGGCGTGCGGCCCGTCACGGCGCCGATCATCGACAAGTGGAGCGGCCCGCGCGACCTCTGGCTGAAGCAGGACACGATCCGCCACGACCCCGAGCGTGTGGCGCGCGCGCTCGTCGATCTCGTCGAGCAGCGCCGGCGTCCCGCGCTCCGCGCGCTGTGACCGCTGTGCTGGCGCGCGTGCGCCACTTCGTCTCGATCGGCGAGCTCGATCCGGGCGGTCTCGCGCGCCTGCTCGAACGTTCGTCAGCGCTCAAGGCCGCGCGCTCGCGTCGCGAGCCGCTCCTCGCGGGACGCACGCTCGCGCAGATCTTCGAGAAGCCCAGCCTCCGGACGCGGCTCTCCTTCGACGTCGGCATGACCGAGCTGGGCGGTCACTGCGTGTATCTCTCGCCGCAGGAGGTGGGCCTGGGTCGCCGCGAAAGCGTCGCCGACGTCGCGCGTGTCGTGAGCCGCATGGTC